>NZ_JAEHBI010000056.1:0-30924 GCF_016483705.1 Bacillus cereus group sp. N6 | reverse complement strand
CCCGGTGCAATACCGGACTCACTTTTATCAAGCTGCCTAATGAAATAACCGTGTCTAACTTTTAGGGGTCACTTCAGAAATGAATTTTCAAGTAGCTTTTTTATGTGAATAGAAAGTAAGAAATAAGAAGGGTTATACAGGCACTCCCGCTAATGATATAGCGAGTCTGTAAATATTTATTCATAGAAAACACCCACTGATTAAAGTTTTACTTTATGATTTTCTATAGTATATGTTGGATATAGAAAATAAGTAGTTACGTTATACGTGTAATGTTTCAATTTTTTCATTTACTTGCTTATCGTTTGTTGCGCTATTATAAGTAAAAGTTTGGCCTAAAAAGAGTACATGCAGTTGTTCCCACGGTAACATACGTAAATTCCAATTATTTCGGAGCCTTGTTACTGCCTCGCGAGGTGTTTCATCGGCAAGGGCAAAAGTTCCGTAATGCATCGGTATAAAGTGTGTAGCGTTTAAATCTAAATAAGCTTGCACTGCCTCTTCAGGTGAAACGTGAGATACTTTCATAAACCACTCTGGTTCATAAGCGCCAATTGGCATAAGGGCAATATCAATTGAAAAGCGTCTGCCAATTTCTTTGAAACCTTGGAAATAGCCACTGTCACCACAAAAATAAACGGTTTCTTTCGTTGGTTCATTATTAATAATCCATCCCCCCCAGTGAGATGTATTCATATCAAATAAGGATCTTCTCGTCCAGTGCTGGGCCGGTACGAAGTGAAAGGAAACATCATTAATGATCGTATTTTCCCACCAATTATACTCTTCTACACGAGTAAATTTTTTGCGAGTAAATAGTTTTTTCAGTCCAATAGGAACAAGGTATAAAACATCATCATTTAGCTGGCGAAGCGTTGAAAAATCTAAATGGTCATAATGACCGTGTGAAATGAGGACAATATCAATTTTAGGTAGTTCTTGTATAGAAAGACCAGGTTCAGTAAGTCTTGGAACTAATTTTAATTTAGTAGCCCATACTGGATCTGTTAATATATTCAGCCCATTCGTTTGGATAAGGAATGTGGAATGACCAATCCAAGTTACAGACGTCTTTTCAAAGTTGTTTTGTAGAAATTTACTTTGCTTAACAGGTGATTGTTCTACTAAAAAAGAAAAATCCTTTTTATTTTGTTTTCGTTCTTTTCGCCAACGTATAAAGGAACGAATTGATTTTTTTGTACTCACATTATCCATGTTTTCATAACGTTTTGTCATGAACATCACCTCATTTAAAATCGTTGTAATTGTATTGTACCGAAATGTTGTTAAGGAATACAGTGTATAACATGGATGAATGTTTAAGGAATTGTTAAAAAATAGGGGGATGCGTTTACAAAAGTAACAATAAAATTAGTTTTGCAACTTCTATTTAGAGAAATAATAGTAAAAAAATAAATTTTGTCTAGTAATTGGCTTAAAATAAAGAAGTAACATACGGAAATTCGTACGATTTCGTGAACAAATGTAGTAAACAATTTTCTCGTAGTGTTAACTTTTGTTATGATAAACATAACCTATTTAAATTTAGGATAGAGAAAAGAGGTTTATAAATGAAGCGTTATCAAAAAATAATTGGTCTTATGGTTGTATTTTGTCTCTTTGTACTTGCTGGATGTAGTGGATCGGGTTCAAAGCTTCGTAAACCATTGAATTGGGATTTAGAAACTTTCCAATTTACAAATCAAGATGGAAAGTCATTTGGTACAAAAGATTTAAAAGGGAAAGTTTGGGTTGCTGATTTTATGTTCACAAATTGCCAAACAGTTTGTCCGCCAATGACTGCCAATATGGCAAAACTGCAAAAGATGGCCAAAGAAGAGAAATTAGACGTTCAGTTTGTTTCGTTTAGTGTAGATCCAGACCTTGATAAGCCGGAGAATTTGAAGGCTTTCATTCAAAAGTTTACAGAGGATACTAGTAACTGGAATTTATTAACGGGTTATTCATTAGAAGATATTACAAAGTTTTCAAAAGATAATTTCCAATCACTTGTAGATAAACCTGAGGATGGTCAAGTTATACATGGTACATCATTTTATTTAATTGATCAAAACGGAAAAGTAATGAAAAAGTATAGTGGTATTAGTAATACGCCGTACGAAGACATTATACGTGATATGAAGAGATTAGTGGATTAAAAAGAAGGGTGCATAGCACCCTTCTTTTTTACATTAGTCTATGGATAAAATGTCATGTTGTTGTGGAAGTTTTGGTGCCCGAATTTCTAACACGCCGTTTTGATACGAAGCTTTCGCTGCTTTTTTATTAATTGAGTACGGTAATTTAATCAATCTTGATGCTTCTGAAATGGAACGTTCTCGGCGATAATAGTTATGAGATGTTTCTTCCACGACCTCTTCAAGTATCTCTTCTTTTACAGAGACTTTTAAGTATTCACTTTGTATTTCAATTTGAATTTGTTCTTTTTGTATACCTGGTAGTTCAGCTGTAACAACGAGTTCTTCACCAACTTCATATAAATCTACGGGGAATGTTAATAAACGATTTCCTTTTTGGAAAAAATGATTTAAATCAGCGATTACATTGCGAAGTGGTGTTTGCTCGAAGAAATCATCAATTTGCTTTAAATAATTGCGAACCGGTGGGCGAGAAGAGTCTTTTTTTTCTTCACTCATGGTATTCCCTCCTAGAAATCAATTTGCAATATCATATGACAAAAGCGGAGAAAGGTGATTGCCTAGTTTTCATGTTTTCATAAAAAATTGTTAAAAATGTGAAATGGAGTGATTTTTTTATAGTTTTTGGTCGCCATATTCAATTGATTATGCTAGTATAAATAGGGTTGATATAGTAGTATATAGACAGAATGAAAACTGAAAGAGGGTAAGAAGTATGTGTGGTTTTGTAGGATGTTTATGTGAAAACCCTAGAGAGTTTTCAGAAACAGAAAAACATCAATTTGAAAATATGAACACGATGATTTTCCACCGTGGTCCAGATGACGAAGGATATTTTCGTGATGAACATGTACAATTTGGCTTCCGCCGTTTAAGCATCATTGACTTAGAGGCAGGACATCAGCCGCTAACTTATGAAAATGATCGATATGTAATTATTTTTAATGGTGAAATTTACAACTATGTAGAATTACGTGAAATGTTACTTGAAAAAGGTGCAACGTTTGCAACACAATCTGATACAGAAGTTATCATTGCATTGTATGCACATATGAAAGAAAAATGTGTAGACTATCTTCGTGGTATGTTTGCATTTATGATTTGGGATCGTGAAGAGAAGAAACTTTTCGGTGCACGTGACCACTTCGGTATTAAACCTTTATACGTCGCACAACAAGGTGATACTACATTCTTCGCATCTGAGAAGAAAAGTATTATGCATGTGATGGAAGATAAAGGCGTTAATCCAACGTCACTACAACATTACTTTACGTACCAATATGGTCCAGAGCCAGAAACATTAACAATTGATGTTAATAAAATCGAGCCTGGTCATTATTTCGTAAAAGAAATCGGTAAAGAGATGGAAATCCATCGCTACTGGAAACCTTATTTCAATGCTTCAAGCGCAACGAAAGAGGAGCATATCCAAGCAATTCGTGATGTGTTGTATGATTCAGTAAAAGTGCATATGCGCAGTGATGTACCAGTAGGTTCATTCTTATCTGGTGGTATCGATTCATCTATTATCGCTTCTATCGCAAGAGAAATGAATCCAAATCTTTTAACATTCTCAATTGGTTTTGAACAACGTGGTTTCAGTGAAGTTGATGTTGCAAAAGAAACTGCTGAGAAATTAGGCGTTAAAAACCATAACGTATTCATTTCAGCGAAAGAGTTTATGGATGAGTTCCCAAAAATCATTTGGCATATGGATGATCCTTTAGCAGATCCAGCAGCTGTACCATTGTACTTCGTTGCAAAAGAAGCACGTAAGCATGTAACAGTTGTTCTTTCAGGTGAAGGTGCAGACGAGCTATTTGGTGGTTATAACATTTATCGTGAGCCAAACTCACTAAAAATGTTCTCTTACATTCCTAGCCCAGGTAAGAGCGTTCTAAAAGCATTAAGTGGTGCTCTTAAAGAAGGATTTAAAGGAAAGAGCTTCCTAGAGCGTGGGTGTACGCCAATTGAAGAGCGTTACTATGGAAACGCGAAAATCTTCCGTGAAGAAGAGAAAGTTGAATTAATGAAGTATTACAATGAAAGTGTTAACTATATGGATATCACGAAACCATTGTATAACGAGATTAAAGATTATGATGATGTAAGCAAAATGCAGTACATTGACATGTTCACATGGTTACGCGGTGACATTTTATTAAAAGCTGATAAAATGACAATGGCAAACTCATTAGAACTTCGTGTACCGTTCTTAGATAAAGAAGTATTTGATGTTGCATCTAAAATTCCAACTGAATTTAAGATTGCTAACGGAACTACGAAAGCTATTTTACGTGAAGCGGCACGCGGAATCGTTCCAGATCACGTATTAGATCGTAAAAAACTTGGATTCCCAGTACCAATTCGTCACTGGTTAAAAGACGAAATGCATGATTGGGCTATCAATATTATAAACGAGAGTAAAACAGAGCATTTAATCGACAAACAGTATGTATTAAACTTACTGGAAGCACATTGTGCAGATAAAGGCGATTATAGCCGTAAAATTTGGACTGTACTTGCGTTTATGGTATGGCATCAAATTTATGTTGAGCATAAATACGATACGAATAAGTTCCACGAAGAAACGAAACGTGCGTATAGCTTAGTTTAATTAGAAAAACCTTAAGATCGCATATGGTCTTAAGGTTTTTTTCATAAATAGGACGTATTATTGATACAATAATAGTAAAAGGATGGACAACATATGATTACGTTTGAAAAAGTAACTGTAGATAATGAAAGCGTTGTTAAAGAAATGTTTCGCTCACATAGTTTAACTGAGAATCAAGTACAGTATTGTGTGAAAGTTGATGATACATATATTGGTGTAATAGACTATAGTGTACAAGAGGAGAGTGCAATTTTATCGCAGTTAATTATTCACTTTGATTATCAAAGTTACGGTTATGGGACAAATACGTATTTTACATTTGAAACGATGATGAAAGAAAGAAACGTGAAAGAGATAAAGGTATTACAAACGGAATTAACAGAACAAGCAAAAACTTTCATAGAGAGCTTTGGTTTTAATGAAGAAGATGGAATATATGTGAAGAAAATATAACGATGAGTAGTTGTGCGAGATAAATATAAGGCAGGTGGATATATGACGATGACTTCTGGTCTTGTATTAATTGGAGGGTGTTTTATAGTAGCAGAGCTAATCCATATGTTCATTCGAAAAAGAATGAATAAGAAAAGAAAGCCGTATGAATTACAATATGCCCCTGTGTTTTTCCTTTTATTTTGTATGCTTATTACATTACAAAACATAACGAACTTTCCACCGCTTTTAAATATTTTTTTAAAGTTCGGTTTGCTGTATAGTAGCACTGGAATAGCCCTTTTATTTCTTTTATTTTGCATACGTTATATTCACTATCAATCGTATATATTTATTTTAAATTGGTTAAAGCACAATGATAGAAACCGCCTTATATAAGGCGGTTTTTTTATTTGTAATTGTAATGGTTTTGAAAGTTATATGTATGCTGATTTATTTAATAGTAGTTCCATATATCAAAAAACAACGAGGTGCAATTTGACATGGAATATAAATAAGTGGATAACAAGATACAGATGTTTTTGTATATAAAGCTCAAAATTTCATTAAAATTTATAAAAATAATTAGATGATTTAACATATTATCTATTATTAGTATGTGGTACTATATATTCTTAATCTGTAACGTAAGTAGGTGTATAAATTTGAAATGTTAATCAACTAGTTTATCTTAAGTGCTGACAAATAGCAGGATTAAATTTTGGGGAGGTTTCGTTTTTTTTATGTTTTATTTGGATATTTTATTTCTTGAATGGATGACCAGTGTGGAGGGAAGTGTGCTTACAATACTTTTTAAACTTATATCTAGTATTGCAAATGAAACGTTGTATTTAGTCATTATTTCGATTTTATATTGGTGCGTTTCTAAAAGAAAAGCATTTCATATGATTGTTATGCTTTGTTTCTCTGGGTATATAGGGATAGTGGTAAAAGAATTCATGAAAATCCCGCGACCGTATACATACGAAGGAATTCAGGCTTTATATGAAAAATCAGCTGCAGGTTATTCTTTTCCAAGTACACACGTCCAGTTAGCGACAACATTTTGGGGCTCTTTTATGATGTTATGTAAAAAGAGAATCATTTGGATCATTGGAATTATTTTTATAATATTGGTTGCTACTTCTCGTCTATATTTACGTGTACATTGGCTCAGTGATATAATAGGTGCCGTTTTAATTAGTGTCATAGTTGTTTATTTATATACGAAAGTAACAGGGGAATTAAGTGATAGGAAATTTATATTGTTACAACGAATTGTATTGGTAGTTTCACTCATTATGTATTTTATGACTGACCAAATAGATAATTTAAAATTACTTGGAGTTTTGACAGGTTCTACGATTGGTATCATGTTAGAGAATCACTTTATTAAAATGAATGAAAATAATAATTTTAAAATACAAGTAGTAAAAACAGTTTTAGGCCTTAGTTTCATATTAATGATACAGCTCATACTAAAAAAAGTAATACCTGATATGTATTATGTACGTTATGCATTGACTGGAATTACAATTACTTTCTTATGTCCGTTTATGTTTCACATGTTACGGTTAAAAAGTGAATAGCAAATAAGTACAAAAATATTTTGAATAAAAATGAGGTCGAAATTATATATATTGAAAAAGTTTTCTGATATATCTATTGACAATGTATGAGATATACATTAATCTTTAAATGTTAATGAAGATCATTTTCAACTAGGAGGATTTATGACACGCACTAAAAATATTCTTATACTTTGCATTATGTTATTAATGGTCATAATTGCAGGTTGCGGTAAAGAAGAAGAGAAGAAAGATAAAGATACATTAGTAAAGGCAAAAGATTCATATAGTATAAAGCATGCAATGGGCGAAACGACAGTAAATGGTACACCAAAAAGAGTTGTTGTTTTAACGAATGAGGGTGCTGAGGCACTTTTAACTGTTGGAGTAACGCCAGTTGGAACGACAAAACCACGAGCTGGGGATGAATGGTATCCTCATTTAGCGAATGAGTTAAAAGATACGAAAGTAGTAGGAACTGAGCGTGACATTAATTTAGAGGCAGTAATGAAGCTTCAGCCGGATTTAATTATTGGAAATAAAATGCGTCACGAAAAAATATACGAGCAGTTAAAAGAAATCGCGCCAACAGTATATGCTGAAACATTGCGCGGTGATTGGAAAGAAAACTTTACGCTTTATACAAAAGCTGTAAACAAAGAAAAAGAAGGGCAAAATGCTCTTAATGATTATAAAAAGCGTATTGCAGGAATAAAAGAACAATTAGGTGATAAAATTAACTCTAAAGTTTCAATTATTCGCTTCGTCCCAGGTGATGTTCGTATTTATCAAAAAAATTCATTCTCAGGCGTTGTATTAAATGATATTGGATTTAAACGACCACCATTACAAGATAAAGATGAATTTGCGATAAAAGGAATTACAAAAGAACAAATTCCAAATATGGACGGGGACTACTTATTCTATTTCACATCTGATAAAGATGCGGATAAGAATAATGAAGGAAACACGTTAGCGAAAGAATGGACAGAAGATCCGCTCTTTAAGCAGTTACAGGCTTCTAAAGATAATAAAGTATTCGAAGTAGATGAAGTGATTTGGAATACAGCAGGTGGTATTGTAGCTGCAAACCTTATGTTAGATGATATTGAAAAATATTTTTTAAAGTAAATGAATGGTCGAGTATATCACCTTAAATGGGTGATGTACTTTTTTATTTGTGAAAATACAGAAAATTCCTTCTTTTGAGTGTGGATAAGTTGTACAATTAAACCAATTATGGAATAAAGGAGTGGGAATGAATGAAAGCTACTCATAAAGATTGGATTTTGTTTAACGGAAGAATTGTAAATACGAAGGAAGAACAGCCGATGATTCCATTAGAGGAGAGAGGTTTTCAATTTGGTGATGGTATATACGAGGTATTCAGACTATATGATGGGAAGCCACATTTATTAGATCTACATTTGGAACGATTTTTTAATTCTATGGAAGAAATAAAACTAATTCCACCTTTTACTAAGGAGGAGTTAGTGGAAGAGTTGCATCAAATGATTGAAAAAAATCAATTTCAAGAAGATGGGAATGTATATTTGCAAATATCAAGAGGTGCTCAAGCACGTAATCATGTATATGAGTCAAATATGCAACCAACATATTTTGCAAATATTGTTTCGTTTCCAAGACCAATTGCTGCTATGGAACTGGGAATAAAAGTTACGGTAGAAGAGGATATACGGTGGAAGTTCTGTCATATAAAATCTTTAAATCTGCTACCTAATATTATGATTAAAAATAAAATAAACGAACAAGGCTATCAAGAAGCGATATTAGTACGAGATGGAATTGTAACTGAAGGGTGTCATTCAAATTTCTTTATGGTGAAGAATAATAAATTGATTACACATCCGGCTGACAACTTCATTCTACACGGCATTACACGTCACTTCGTTATTACATTAGCGAAAGAGTTACATATTGAAGTAGAAGAACGAGAATTTTCACTACAAGAAGTATATGAGGCTGATGAGTGCTTCTTTACAGCGACACCACTTGAAATATTCCCAGTCGTTCAAATAGGTGATGAACAGTTTAGAACCGGCGAAAGAGGACCAATTACAAAGAAACTCCAAGTTGCATATGAAGAAAGTATTCGTTTATTTAAAGTTACGAACTAATATTGAAGAAAAAAGCTGGTATTCCTCCAGCTTTTTTTCATGATATAATTCAAACATAGAACAAGATTTGAAAACGTTGTAAAAAGGGGATTTAATGTATGAATTATGAAGATTTTAAAGAAGTAATTCACGGTAGACGAAGTGTTAGGAAGTTCACAGAACAAGAAGTATCCATTAGTGACATAAAAGAAATTATTGATTGTGCTCGTTATGCACCGAGTGATACGAACTCACAAACTTGGGAGTTCTTGGTCATTATGAACCGAGAGAAAATTAAAGAAATTGAGCAAATGACTTGGGATGTATTACATAAACTTGCGGCAAAAGCGGCAGAAAACGGAGAAGAGAAAGCAGGGAAATTACTTACCCGTTCATTTGGACCATATGCAACAGCTTTCTCAGAGGCACCTGTATTAATCGTGTGTTTGGCAACACCATATGAATCAAAATTTCGCGAAAAGATATTTGATCCAATTGCTTTTGTTCCAGATTCAGTTTGGGAAGAAGAAGGAATTAAGAGTAGCTGTTTAGCGGCACAAAACTTAATGTTGGCTGCACATGCGAAAGGGCTGGGTACTTGTCCAATGACAGGACCGGTATTGTTAGCTCAAGATGAACTACGACAATATTTACAAATTGAGTCTGAAAAACAAATAAATATGGTTATTTCACTCGGTTTTCCGAAAGATAAGCCGAAGAAACTTCCAAGAAAAGAAGTAGATGAGATTACAACATTTGTTTTTTAAAGCTTAAAATAAAAAGACATTGAATGAACAATGTCTTTTTATTTTGGACAGGTATGTAATTAATTTGTTGGGCTAAAATGATAGATAAGAGGGAATTACTATTTATTTCATAAAAAAAATTAATGTTCTATTAAGGAAAGTATGATACATTAATCGTGGGCAAGATTCTATTTGTTCATGAAAGTGTTGAAAATAGTCTTAAAATTTAAAAGTTATTTTTGTATAATAAATTATAATGAAATGACAGGGGGGATGAATTTTGAAAAAATTCATAATCACTGGATTGTCTGTATTGTTATTAGCCGGTTGCGGTGCTCCACAAGAAAAAGAGGATGCGCAATCAAAGCAGGAAGAACGAGTTGTAAATGCAAGTAATGAGAATATAGTAGTATTCCCTGAAGGTGCAGTACCAGTTGGTGAAGGAAAAGTAAAAGTTATTACACCAGATGGTACTTCTGAAAACGGCAATATACCAACTGTATTCATCAAAAAGGATACTTTAATTCAACATGTTGAATTAGAGCTTTCTAATTTTCAAAATGATAAAGAAACATTTATATTTGTAGATCAAGTATATGCAGATAAACATCAAGTCACTAGTACAACACAGACAACAGTACAATTAAAAGAAAAGACACTTGAGACAGGTAGTCATACGATTACTGCAGTTCAGTATGAAAACAATGATCCAAAAGGAAAGGTTATTAGTTTAAATCAAGCAACATTCGAAACAAAACCAGCGTCATAAGAAGAACAAAAAGTACATTACTCAAAAAGTAGTGTGCTTTTTTGTTTATACTAGAGGATGTAACAGTGAATAACTTGTTTCGTTTTCTAATACGATTAAGTAGGAAGAAATCACTTGTTTCTACTATGATAGAGAAAGAGGCTGAAGATGTGAATCGGTGTATTCGTATCGTCTTGATTATTTTAACGATGTCAGTCATTTGGTTTATGATCCAAGAGGTGACTCAAATTACGCTCAATTAACAAATTCATGATTTGTTAATAGGAGCTATTTGTTTTACCATTGTTTATCTATCATATGATAAACTCAGGTTAAGGTAAGTTTTACATGAAAAATGTAGGTATTTCATTTGAAATGTCGAATAGTACATACGATGTCGTAATAACAAATTTTCTATTGTTTACTGTGAAACAGGAGAAGGGGAGATAGTGGTTATGAAACGAGCTCTTATTAATATTGATTATACATATGATTTTGTAGCTGAAAAAGGTGCTTTAACATGCGGGAAACCAGGACAAGAAATTGAGAAGGAAATTGTCCATATAACGAAAGAATATATTGAAAATGGGGATTATGTTGTCTTTGCAATCGATAAACACGATAAAAATGATGTATATCATCCAGAATCAAAGTTATTCCCGCCTCATAATATAGCTGGTACAAATGGAAGAGATTTGTTTGGTGAATTACAAGATGTGTACGAAACATATAAAAATGCAGAGAATGTATATTATATGGATAAAACACGATATAGTGCATTTGCAGGAACAAACTTAGAGATGAAGTTAAGAGAAAGAGGAATAGAAGAAGTTCATCTTGTAGGTGTTTGTACTGATATTTGTGTTCTTCACACAGCAGTAGACGCTTATAATAAAGGATTTAAAATTGTTGTTTTTGAAAAGGCGGTTGCATCTTTTAATGAGCAAGGACATGAATTTGCCCTTGGACATTTTAAGTCATGCTTACATGCAGAAGTGAAGTGAAAAAAAGAGGCCTTTAAAAAGGTCTCTTTTTTCGTTTAAATTGAGACGAGGTTTCGCTCGATTAGTTTTTTTATGAACGGACTAATTTTTTCTGGTAACCCATTTAAGTCAAAAAATTGTACATGTAATGATTCTAATCCATCAGCTTTTAACGTACCACCTGTAATATCTTTGCAAAGATATGCGATTGTTATAGGGTAAAATTTATCTCCGTTCGGTAATTTTACAAAAAATTCTTTTCCGGAAAATACGCTTATTAACTGTAAAGAGCCTATTTCAATCCCTGTTTCTTCAAGCACTTCCCGTCTTCCGGCTTCTTCCGTTGATTCGCCCAGTTCAACGAATCCACCAGGGACAGCCCAAATACCACTTCGTCTCTGTTGTAGTAATATTTGTTCTTTTTCATTGAAGACAGCTACAGCAACGCCAGATAAATTGAGTGGTCTTGATCCAATAACTTCTCTTAGTTCTTCGATATAGCCCATTGTTAGTTAACCCCCGCGAGTCAAAATATTTACAAATGAGCTATTCGGTATTGTGTTAATATTTTCCTTTTTTGAGATATGTAGCGCAGTCATAAAATAAATTCGGTTATAAAAAAATTCTAATGTAATCTCCCTTTAGATAATGAAAAAGGGTATATTTATAGAAGAAAGTGTAACAAGTTTTAAGGAAATCAAAAGGTATGACAATAAATTAGTTTTTCATGAAATTTTCATTAGTTAAGGGTGTGGATGGATGAGTTTATTAACGTATACTGAAGAATTTTTTAATTATGTACGTGAGTTTTTACTTTTAAGATTTTTACTATTTGCATTAGTTTTAATCATTATCTCTTTTGTAATCAACCGTATTATTGATTGGTTTTTTAGGAAATCAAGCTTTTTTGATGAAGAGGTAGAGCAAACGATTCAAAGTGTGATTCGATCTATTTTTAGATATATCATTATCATCAGTCTAATCATATATTTAATTAGCCAATTTGTAGATATAAAAAGTATCATTGCAGGTGCAGGGATAGCGGGAGTTGTTATTGGTTTTGCTGCACAACAGATGTTAAAAGATGTTATATTAGGCTTTGCGAGATTAGCGGACAAAGAGTTTCGTGTTGGCGATTTTGTTACTTTTAACGGAACAAATTCAGGAACAATTGAGGAAATTAGTATTCGTTTTATGCAAATTCGTGAATGGTCAGGAAAACTTCTTACGATACCACACGGAGAGATTAGGACGATACAAAATTTTAATAAAGGATGGATGCGCGTAATTGAACGGATTACGGTAAGTTATCAGGAAGATCCTACAAGAGTTAAGGAATTGTTAGAAGAAGTTTGTGTTAATTGTAATGAAAGATTGGCTTCGAGTCTTTATAAAGTAGAGGATGAAGCTGTTGAGCCGTTTAAATATGTTGGTGTCACAGATTTAAACCCGAACCTTAAATATGTTGGATATGAATTTTGTATTACAGGTTTAATAAAGCCAGAAGATTATTTTGAAACTTCTAGACAAGTAAGGTTTGAATTAATGTCTATGTTCCATAAGAATCAAGTGCAAATGCCAGCAGCAAATATGGTCGTTACTACTGAAAGTTTACAGCATAACCATGGTGGACAATCTTTATCGGACAGCTAAAATAGAATAGTTTGTTAACAAAAATCTAGCTTCCAACATTGGATAGAAAAATAATAAAATGATTAATTTAAATAAAGAACTGAAGGAATTCAGTTCTTTATTATTTGTAGAATTTAGAAATTTCTTAATGTTATAATGATAGATGGTGATGAAAATGAATTTTGGAGAAAAAGAGATGCATCGTTTAGAAGCATTAAAAGCAATTGCAGAATTATTAAATGAAGCAACAGACTTACAAGTCATGTTAGAAAAAGTGTTACATACATTGTTACAAGTTATGAATTTACAAACAGGGTGGATCTTTTTTATCGATGAAAGTGGAAAGCACCGTATGCTTGTAGATGAAAACTTACCACCGGCTCTTACATGGAAAGAGAAGAAGCCGATGTGTGAAGGGGACTGCTGGTGTGTAGAGCGTTTTGTGAATGGCAGATTGGAAAAAGCGACAAATATTATTGAATGTAAGCGAATAGAGGATGCGATTGAGTGTAATTGGGGAGAGACAGAAGATGTTACGCATCATGCGACGATTCCACTTAGGTCTGGATCGGAGAAGTTTGGTCTATTAAATGTAGCCTCACCTCAAAAAACACACTTTTCAGAGGAAGAATTGGCATTATTAGAATCGATTGCATTTCAAATAGGAACGACAATACAACGTATTCAGTTGGTAGAGAAAGAACGTAAATACGTAGTGGTAGCTGAAAGAAATCGACTTGCACGTGATTTACATGATTCAGTAAAACAATTGTTATTTTCTATTATGCTAACAGCAAAAGGTACTTTAAATATGACGCAAGATAGAGACTTGCAAGAGATGTTGAGCTATATTGGAGAATTATCACAGGAAGCATTACAAGAAATGACATTTTTAATTTGGCAATTAAGACCGGAAGGATTAGAGAAAGGTTTAGCAGAAGCAATTAAAAATTACGGAAAGTTGTTAGGGATTCACGTGGAAGTTCGAATTGATGGTATGGTTTCAATTGGAGATGAAATAGAAGAAGTTTTATGGCGTATTAGTCAAGAAGCAATACATAATTGTAAAAAACATGCTTCATGTGAAAAGGTAAATGTTCTTTTAAAAATAGAAAATAACCAGTTGTATTTTTACATAGAGGATAACGGAATAGGATTTATACAAGATCACGTAAGAGAGTCAGCGCTCGGTTTAAAAAGTATGAAGGAACGTATTCAGTTAATGAGGGGATCATTTCAAATAAAAACTGAGCTGAAAAAGGGTACAAAAATTGAAATTCAATTGCCGGTTTAAAGGGGAGAAGAAGATTGAAGATTAAATTACTACTAGTTGAGGATCATCATATCGTTCGAAGAGGACTTGTATTCTTTTTAAAAACGAGAGAAGAATTTGAAATAGTTGGGGAAGCAGAAAATGGTGAAGAGGCATTAACATTCATTCAAACGGAAAGACCAGATGTAGTATTAATGGATCTATCAATGCCGAAGATGGATGGTATAGAAGCAACAAAACGGATAAAGCAATATGATAAAACAATAAAGATACTTATATTAAGCAGTTTTTCAGAGCAAGATTATGTTTTACCAGCACTGGAAGCTGGAGCAGATGGTTATCAATTAAAAGAAGTACAACCTGAGCAACTTGTAGCTTCAATTATCGCAGTACATGAAGGGAATGCGAATTTTCATCCGAAAGTAACACCGGCACTATTCGGACGATCAGCAGTTAAGAAAGAAAAAGAGAACCCTTTTTCCATGTTAACAAAAAGAGAGCAAGAAGTACTTCGTGAAATTGCGAAAGGGCGAAGTAATAAAGAAATTGCAGCAGAGCTTCATATTACAGAACAGACTGTGAAAACACACGTTTCAAATGTTTTAGCTAAATTGGAAGTAGATGATCGTACGCAAGCTGCATTATATGCGGTGAAGCACGGGGGAAATAATAAGTATGAATAATTATGTCCCATGTTACGACAGAATACATAGGAGTATTTAAAATTTATCCCGCTATTTGCGGGCTTATAATTAGTGGGAGATGTACAATACTCTCACTGATTAAAGTTTCAATTTATAGTAGTGCTAAATAAAGGTTTTTCTTCTTTCTATAATTAGGTACAATAAAACTACGATGGAAGGGGAAGATATGCTATGCCAGGTACAAGAAGTGGGATTGGAAAGATTCAGGCTTCGTTAAACGGTTTATCACCGAAATTGCGAAGTATTGCCGAACATATATTGAAACATCCACAAGATGTTGTACATAAATCTATTACAGAATTAGCTGAAGTTACGAATAGTTCTGAAGCTACGATATTCCGCTTATGTAAGCACCTCGGTTTTCAAGGGTTTCAAGATTTAAAGATTACATTAGCTCGTGAAATTGTACATACTCCTATGCAAAATATTCATGAAGAAGTATCGGCAGAAGATAGTATGGTAACTGTTGCTAAAAAAGTTTTTCATTCGCATATTACAGGACTGCAAGATACATTGCATTTGTTAAATGATACAGCGCTAGAGCAAGCCGTAAAGGTATTGCAAGATGCAAGTCGTATTGAGTTTTATGGAAATGGTGGTTCTGGTATTATAGCGATGGATGCATATCATAAATTTATGAGAACGGGTATTTCTTGTATTGCTCATACAGATTCACATTTTCAAATTATGGGTGCGGGTTTACTTACTAAAGAAGCAGTGGTAATTGCAATTTCTCATTCTGGTAGCAATAAAGGGTTACTGGAAGCGTTAGAAGTAGCAAAAGCAAGAGGAGCTCGCATTATTGCAATTACGAGCTATCAGAAATCAGGATTAAGTCAACTTGCTAATATTACATTATATACTTCAACACGTGAGACGGAATTCCGTACAGAAGCAAGTTCATCAAGATTAGCACAGTTAAGTTTGTTAGATACTTTATACGTTGGGTTATCGTTACAACGCCAAGAAGAGACATTGCAAAATTTACAAAGTATACGTGAAACAATTTCGATGAAACGAATATAAAAAGTCCTTCAGTTGAAGGGCTTTTTATATTGGTCAATAGTTTGATGATATATAATCTAGGTTTACTCGTTATAATCTTTTTTGAAAATATAATGATAATAATTTCCTATATTAAAAAATCTTTATTTATTACTTCGCATCTTGAATTCTAATAAACGATACATAGATGAAATCTCAGTTTTCCCTTCAAATATAGTAAGAAAACATTTGGTTAATAATTCGAATATTGTTCAATATTTAACAATAAGCTTTTAAAATTACATGTTATGATGAACGTGTAATGATGATTGAACATTTAAATTTGGTGCAATAATTGGCCGAAACAGTGCAGGTAGAAGTTGTGAGATGAACTCATTAAAATTCTAAAACACTAAAGGGGAGATCACATATGAAAGCAGTAGTAGTTAATAAAAATAGTAAAGCAAACATTGAAGTTATTGAAAAGGAATTACGTCCGTTACACTCAGGTGAAGCGCTAGTAGATGTAGAGTATTGTGGAGTTTGTCATACTGATTTGCACGTTGCAAATCATGATTTTGGAAACACAGATGGCCGTATTCTTGGTCATGAGGGTGTAGGTATTGTTACGAAAATTGCTGATGATGTAACTTCACTAAAAATAGGTGACCGTGTAAGTATTGCATGGATGTTCCAATCTTGTGGACGTTGTGAATATTGCATAACTGGTAGAGAAACATTTTGCCGTGAAGTTAAGAATGCTGGTTATTCAGTAGATGGTGGTATGGCAGAACAATGTATTGTTACAGCTGATTATGCTGTGAAAGTACCAGAAGGATTAGATCCTGCTCAAGCATCATCAATCACATGTGCGGGCGTAACTACATATAAAGCAATAAAAGTATCAGACATTAAACCTGGTCAACCTATCGTCATCTATGGGTGTGGTGGATTAGGTAACCTAGCTATCCAATATGCTAAAAACGTATTTGGTGCAAAGGTAATTGCAGTAGATATTAATGACGATAAATTAGCATTAGCAAAAGAGGTTGGTGCGGATATGACTATCAATCCAATTTCTCAAGGTCCTGCTGATAAGATTGTTCAAGATGAGTTTGGTGGTGCTTATGCTGCTGTAGTAACAGCCGTTTCTAAAGTAGCGTTCAATTCAGCAGTTGATGCAGTACGTGCTTGTGGTAAAGTCGTTGCAGTAGGTTTACCAGTAGAAACGATGGATTTAAACATTCCGCGACTTGTACTAGATGGAATTGAAGTAGTTGGTTCTCTAGTCGGTACTCGTAAAGACTTAGAAGAGGCATTCATGTTCGGTGCAGAAGGAAAAGTAGTGCCGGTTGTTCAAACTTGTTCTCTAGATAAAGTACAAAATGTATTCGAAGAAATGGAACAAGGTAGAATTCAAGGACGTATGGTAATCGATTTTAAACAGCATAATTGTGATTGCAAATAATTCATTTTAAATATAAAAAGCATGAGTCTAGTTAAAGACATGTAAAAAAGTTAGACGGCAGAAAGAAGATGATCCCTGCATTCAACAGGAATCATCTTCTTTGCATTCCACTACTATCAATGTCGACTAACGAGAAAGGATTAAAGGTTCACTTTATCTACAAACGAAAAAGAATCTTTACTTTTAACAAATTTTTTATGATTTGGAACGGTTTGAATTGCTACAACTTGCGAATCTCTTGCTTTCAGTGCATCTTGAATCCCGATTGTCATAAGCTTTATAAATAGAATCGTAATAAAGAATGAAACGAGAGTATACAAAATAATCCACCATGAAATATTCATTTCATAACGATTTAATCCAATAAGGCCTGCCCAATCATTAGATAGAGAAACAGGTTTGAGTACTCCGTCATAGAGTTCACGCATTTGTATCCCGCCAATTACAATATCAAGCAACGCTAAATGGATAACGAGTATGAGTGCTTGGACGATATGTTCCATGAATAACACAAATAAGCGATCAAGTAATAAGACTCGTAAGTGTTTTTTGATAATATGAAAACGGCTAGCCCCTAGCAATTGGGAACTTAAAATGTAATCTTGTTTCATAAATTCCTCAACCTCTGAGGATATATATAAAGAAAGTGTAGGCAGAGCGACGAAAATAAGTACGAGTACTTGATAAAAAGCAAATGAAATATTTGGATCTAATCTATCAGCATTTGATACGATTACAATATTAACGGGCGTGATGAGTATAAATGCGATAAATAAAGTAGGAATGTAATAAAAAACTTCTGAGCATGACTGGAAAAATCTCTTGAATTTTGGAGCATATAAACTTAAGAGGATTCCTATACATGTTCCGAATAAAATTCGAAAGAAGCTAATTGCCACGGCTAATAAAATGGTAAATTTTGCTCCTTCTATAATTTGTAAGAAAACAGACTCTCCAAAACGATCAGATCCAAAAGGCGGTATTAACGATGGTGGAAAGGGGGCCTTTCCAAGTAATTCGTTATTGTCATTGTAAAGTAACTGAGGAGGTTTTGGGATGTTATCTTTAAAGAACCAACTATAAATAAAACTAGCTGAAACAAGTATGAATAAATAAGTAAAGCCGATTAAAAAGCGTTTTGATTTCCAAATAGATTTCATAAAGCTACTCCTTTCAATTGTTTTTGCCATCTATTCATCATGAGAGAGATTATTTGAAAAATGGCATAAAACGGTAAAATAATCATGACAAGTATAATAAATGCAGCGGGAGGTGAAATAAACGCCTTCTTAAATAAAAATTGAATAATACCTTGCATATTAAAAACAAATTCTAAAATGAATAAGTTAGAAAGTAAGAAAACAAAAATCGTTTTTAAATGGTAGAAGAAGTGGATAGATATATTTTTGAATAAATGAATGCGTAGTATATAACTTGATGAAAGACCTTTTCCATATGCAACCTCTACGTAATGTTTTCCATGTTCTTCTTGTATGTATAACACCATCATCCGAAACATTTGTAATGTAGGTAAGACCGCTAAAGATAAAATAGGGAGTAAATAAGCGCGATTTTCATTAAAAGAAATAATGGTGAAAGGAGCTTCCCAAAATTTCTTAAGTACCCAAATGAAAAATATTTGCAAACAAATCATCATCATCATATCAGGGACAGCTTCTAATATGAACACAATTCGGTTTATCCATTTTTTTATATAATCTTTTGCTAAAAAATAAAAAAATGCCATGCTAGATGAGATAAAGAGCGCAAGCAAAAAGGCCACAAATAATACAATAAACGAATATAGGTAAGGTTCTAAAACAGTTGGAAATAATGGTGTTGTTTTTAAATGACCAAACTTTGGGTCTGATCCTATAACCAACAATGATTCAGGTGAGAAAACCTGTTTTAACATAGTAACGATCTGGTTAAAAAAATAAATTGGTTGAAAGGTGAATCCTTGTTGAGTGATAAATAAATAAGGTAAATTTAATAATAGTAACAGTGATAAAAGAATTGATGAAAGCTTAATTGTGAATTGAGATATTTTATGTAACATTAAATCCCTCCGACATCTTTTTACAACATTATACAATAAAGTCTAAAATATTGTTTTATTTTTCTGAAAAATATAAATACTTATTAGATTTTATAGTATGGAACATATATTTACAAGTTAATAAAGTGATATTAGGATCCAAACTCTATGTTTATTAAGATAAAAGGACGAGTGAACCTAAAACAATTAAAAGAGTAAAATGTACAGAATTCTTATTTGGGAGGTAGTTGCTCTTTTGCTTGATGGCTATGTTACGAGCCTCCATCGCGATCAAGCTAAGCTTATGCAAAGTCAATTTTAGACGAGATTGTTTCTTTTTTAGGCTCCGTGTAGGGAATTAAAAAAACCTCCTAGGGATCAATGAATTCCTAAGAGGGTACCTGCGTAATATAACATATTTAGAATTACGTTTTGTTTTGGATTAAAATGCACATCTTTTTCGTTTACATTGTAACCAACAAATTTAAGTTTATAAGAGTTATGCTTTTTAGATAAAAGTAATTACTTGTTTTAGAAACTCGTAACCAAAATAACCACTAAATCCGAATAGTACTATTGCGGCTGATATAGATATCCATTTAATAAAGTTGGGATTTAGAAAACGTCTAGTAAAATGTACAAAGCCTAATAAGACCATATCATGTATAAAGATACCTAATAAAATACCTACAGCTATTATGATAAATGTAGATGTACTTGCATTACCTAATGAAGAGACTAGAACCGGACCAAAGACCCCTATCCA
The DNA here is from genome assembly GCF_016483705.1 of Bacillus cereus group sp. N6. Lineage (NCBI taxonomy): Bacteria > Bacillati > Bacillota > Bacilli > Caryophanales > Bacillaceae > Bacillus > Bacillus cereus group sp. N6. The sequence continues at coordinate 10,689 of NZ_JAEHBI010000056.1, read as the reverse complement.
AAATACAATATTAGCTGGTGATAGAGCAATCATAAAACCAGCTAAATAAGCTGTTAATAAAGATTTATTAGGATCCTCTCCCTCTATGTTAACTTCGGATTTTGCTTCTTTAATACTTTCTATTCCAATAAACATTAAAAAAACAAAACCTAGTAACCACATAACTACTTCAACCCATGGATTGGTTAATACACTAGAGAACCCTAGATAAATCAGGACTATTAAAGATAAATCTATAGTCATTCCTCCTATACCTACAAACCAACCGTGTACGAAACCATTTCTCATTCCTTGTTTGGTCATTTGGACAGTCATAGCACCTGCAGGTATAGATAAAGATAAGCCTAACAAAATATACGTAAAAAGTGTTACAATCATAAAAATTCTCCTATTTTAGTCAATTACTATTCTTTTCAATTGGTTCAACAAAAAACATAATTATGGCGATTTTTCACATTACTTCTAACAAGCTCTAAAAGTATCTATTTGTTGAAGTTCAATGCTTAAAACCCCATAAGATCCTTTACATGTTTAGCGTTCTGTTTAGATGTTAGTTTTTCAAGTAATAAAAATGCAACATCAAAAGCTGTACCTGGATTTGAAGATGTAATAATATTTCCATCTTGAACAATTAAATCATTTTGTACTTTTGCACCGAAATTCTTTAACTGCTCTTTTCGTTTACTCGTTGGATGACTGTATGTGGTAGCTTTTTTATCTATAAGAATTCCACTTTTACCAAGCGCTAATGATGCAACACAAATGCTTGCAATAGGCTTCTGTTTGGCATGAAAATGTTGAATAACATGTAAGAATTCTTTACTGTATGCATCCCGATAAAAGCCAGCTTCTTCAAATCCTCCTGGAATAGCTAGTGCATCAAACTCATTCAATTGAATATTATCAATCGTTTTTTCGGGTATGACAGTAAAATTCCAAGTACAGGTTAATTTATCCCGAAGACCAACTGTTATGACCTCGGTCGATCCATCACCTTCCCACTTATTCCAACCTAGTACGTCAGTAAATACACTAGCTTCTACTGCTTCAAATCCATCAGCTAATAATAATAAAATCTTTTTCATATCGTAAATCGCCTCCTAATATCCTTATTTTATATAAATATAAAAAGCTGATGAATAAGTTAAATAAGGGTTTTTGGTTGTTTGTCTTTATTATATAAAGGATTTAGGTTATTCTATTTTATAAAAAAAGGTTGGGTAGTTTATGGATCAAATTGATAAAAAAATCGTGGGGTTATTACAGTCAAATGCAAAAATTTCAATGAAGGATTTAGCTGAAGCAGTTCATTTATCTTCTCCGTCAGTAATTGAGCGAGTAAGGAAGTTAGAGGAGCAACAAATTATTGAAGGTTACCATGCACATGTTTCTCTAAAAAAAATTAATCGTCCAATTTCGGCACTTATATTGTTTAAATCAACGAATTGTAAATCATTATCTAACTTTTGCTATAATCATCCAGATGTAATTGAGTGTTACAGAGTAGCAGGGGAAATTAGCTATATTGTCAAATTAGCAACGTATTCTGTAGAAAGTTTAGAAAAATTTATTGATGATTCGATGCAATATGGTACGCCATCAACAAATATCGTGTTATCTTCTCATGAAAAAAAGATAATTGCTCCCTTTATTAGTGAAGAATAAAAATACTGACCTAATCAATTAACTATTGCCTACTTAATAATCTTTTAAAAATAGCCCTTATTTTTTGGACTTGTATAAAAAGGAAGGGTCACTAATCATTTTTCTTAGCTTGATGGTTATGTAAAGTGACCCTTAAAAATGAATATTGCTTCTCAACTCTTTTTCATGCAAATGAGTAGAACGTAAGGAAGGACTATGTATGTGTTGTTAATGAAAGAAAAAGTGAGTGTGTTGCGTAACGTAACGAATATAACGCAAATTTACCGCGGGGAAAATCTAAATTTAGTATGTAAGTGAAATGGAATGAAGGGGATATATTTTTTGTTATGAAAAAAATTTTCTTTTTAAAGTTTGATTAATGAAAAAAATATTTTATATACTAATTCATGTAAACGGTTTACTAGATCGTATTTTGCTAGAAACGAAGGGAAGATTCGCATGGAAACAAGGGGGAGAGTAATCGGGATTGATATCGGTACCACAAGTACAAAAACGGTTGTGTTCACAGAAAAAGGAAAAGTCGTTGCATCACATGCAGTTGATTATCCAATTATTCAACCGAACGTCGGATGGGCTGAGCAAGATCCTGATGTAATATGTGCCGCTGTATATAAAACTGTAAGCGTTGCTATAAAGAAAGGTAACGTGTTACCAGAAGATATTTCTTCAATCGGTATTAGTACTGCAATGCACGCATTAATTGCAGTAGATAAAAACGGTGCGCCGTTAACGCGCTCTATTATTTGGGCAGATAATCGAAGTACGAAACAGTCAGAAAAATTATTACAACATATGAATGGACATGACATTTATAGACGAACAGGCACACCAATTCATCCAATGTCGCCGCTTTCTAAATTACTGTGGATGAAAGAGGAAGAGCCAGAATTATATGCGAGCGCATATCAATTTATTTCCATTAAAGAGTATGTTATGTATCAATTGTTTTCACGTTACGTAGTGGATTATTCAATAGCATCTGCTACTGGGTTATTTAATTTAGAAACATTAAACTGGGATGAAGACGTTTTAACGATGTTACATATGTCACCAGAACAATTATCAACACCTGTGCCAACTACATATATTTTATCGGGTATGGAACCTGAATTAGCACAAAAGATGGGCATTCGTGAAAATACTCCAGTTGTTATTGGTGCAAGTGATGGTGTTCTTGCGAATGTAGGCGTTGGGGCAATATCGCCTGGCTCAGCTGCAATTACAATTGGTACAAGTGGTGCGGTTCGAACAATTTCATCAAGTGTTAATACAGATGAAAAAGGAAGAACGTTTTGTTATGCATTAACAGACGAGCACTGGGTGATCGGCGGACCAACGAATAACGGCGGAATATTACTGAGATGGTTACGTGATGAATTTGGTAGCCCGGAACAAGAAGTTGCAAGGAAGCTTGGCATTGATCCGTATGATTTATTAATTAAGTATGCGGAAAGTGTACCAGCTGGAGCGGGTGGATTACTATTTTTACCGTTTCTATCTGGAGAACGTGCACCTTACTGGAATGCAAATGCTCGTGGTACATTCTTTGGAATAAACCTTCAGCATAAACGAGAACATTTTATACGTGCAGTCATGGAAGGTGTTTGTATGAGCGTATATTCTGTTGCACTCGCAATCAGGGATTGTACAGGGCCACTTACTGAAATACGCGTTTCAGGAGGTTTTGCGAAATCTGCATTTTGGAGACAAATGTTATCCGATATGATGGGAAAAGAATTGCTTGTTCCTGAAAGTCATGAAGCATCTGCGCTTGGGGCAGCGGCAGTTGCTTTATATGCTGTAGGAAAAATTGATTCTCTTGAAGAGGTAAAGGATTGGATTGATATTGTTCATCATCATGTACCGAATAAAGAAAATACGGCTATATATTTAGAAATGTTTTATATGTATGAACGACTTTACAATCGCTTGAAAGAAGAATTTGATTGTATAGCTGCTTTCCAACGTAAACAATAGGGGGATTGGGAGAAATGGTAGTTGGAATCGTACTAGCGGCAGTTGTCATACTACTTTTACTTATTACGGTAGTGAAATGGCATCCATTTGTCGCGTTAATATTAACAGCAATTGGTGTAGGGCTAGCAATGGGAATGCCATTGATTGGAACTTCACCAAAAGATCCAGGGATTATCGATTCTATTAAACTAGGGCTTGGTAATACGTTAGGGTTTTTAGCGATAGTTTTAGCATTAGGAACGATGCTTGGAAAAATGATGGCCGAATCTGGCGGTGCTGAACGAATTGCTACCACATTAATTGATCGTTTTGGGAAGAAACGTGTTCACTGGGCGATGATGTTCGTTGCATTTTTAGTAGGAATTCCTGTGTTTTTCCAAGTTGGATTTGTACTATTAATTCCATTAGTATTTACAATTGCGTTAGAAACAGGGGTATCACTTATCACAATCGGTATTCCGCTAGTAGCAGGACTATCTGTTGTACACGGACTCGTTCCACCGCATCCAGCAGCGATGGCAGCGGTAGGTATTTTTAAAGCAGATGTAGGGAAAACAATTTTATATGCATTAATTGTCGGACTTCCAACTGCAATCATTTCAGGTCCGCTTTACGGGAAATGGATCGGTGCTCGTATACATAAAGAAGTACCATTAGATATAGCGGAGCAATTTATTGAAAGAGATAAGAAGAAGGAACTTCCTAGTTTCGGAAATACATTGTTTACTATTTTACTTCCAGTATTTCTTATGCTAGGTGCATCGATTGCGGAAGTAGGGCTAAGCAAAACAAGTCAACTTGCACAAGTATTGCACTTTATTGGAGATCCAATCGTCGCGTTATTAATTGCAACGATATATTCTTTCTTTAGTCTTGGTTATGCAAAAGGTTTCTCAAAAGATAAAGTATTGCAATTTACAAATGATTGTTTAGGGCCAATTGCGAACATACTGTTAGTTATTGGTGCAGGCGGTGCGTTTAATAAAGTATTATTAGATTCTGGAATTGGAACGACAATTGCAGAAATGGCGAAAGAATCTCATATTTCACCGATATTATTAGGTTGGGGAATCGCGGCACTTATCCGAATCGCGACTGGATCTGCTACAGTTTCTATGATGACAGCAGCTGGAATTGTAGCACCGATTGCAGCAAGTACACCAGGTGTAAATGTTGAACTACTAGCACTTGCAACAGGTGCAGGGTCATTAATTTTATCACATGTAAATGATTCTGGATTTTGGATGATTAAAGAGTATTTCGGAATGACTGTGAAAGAAACATTATTAACATGGACTGCAATGGAGACGATATTATCTGTTGTAGCACTTGGACTAATTTCGTTATTAAATATATTTGTATAGAATGGGAGATTGATGAATATGAAACTAGGTTTAATTGGATTAGGAAAAATGGGATTCCCATTAGCAGAACATTTATATGAAGACAAGCATGAAGTAGTTGTATATGACGTTAATAAAGAACTTGTTGAAAAAGCAGGGGCTTTAGGGATTACTGCTCGTCATACATTAAAAGAAATGATTGCTGAACTAGAAGCTCCTCGTACAATTTGGGTAATGGTACCTGCGGGAGAAGTTGTTGAATCGGTACTAAAAGATGTATATCCATTATTAGGAGAAGGCGATATCGTTATTGAAGGCGGAAATTCATTCTATAAAGATACGTTACGCCGTGCTGAAGAAGCGGAAAGTTTTGGTTTACATTACGTAGATATCGGTACATCAGGCGGTGTAGAAGGAGCTAGATACGGTGCTTGCTTAATGGTTGGTGGAGAAAAAGAAATTTACGATCAATTAGAACCTTTATTTAAAGATTTAGCAGTAGAGAATGGGTATTCGTATGCTGGTCGCGTCGGAAGTGGTCATTTCTTAAAAATGGTTCATAACGGTATTGAATACGGTATGATGCAAGCAATCGCTGAAGGCTTTGAAGTGTTAGATAAAAGTGATTTTGATTTCAATTATGAAGATGTTGCAAAAGTATGGGCAAACGGATCGGTTATCCGCGGTTGGTTAATGGACTTAACTGAAAAGGCATTTGCAGATGATCCAAAACTAGATGGCATTAAAGGTGTGATGAACTCTTCAGGAGAAGGGAAATGGACTGTGGAAACGGCACTTGAACTTCAAGCAGCAGCATCGGTAATCGCAATGTTATTATTTATGCGCTACCGTTCTCAAGAAGATGATACATTCCACGGAAAAGTAGTTTCAGCTCTTCGTAATCAGTTCGGTGGACATGAAGTTGTGAAAAAATAGGAAATAATTTTCGAAAAGAAACTTGTGCGTAGGCGCAAGTTTCTTTTTTTATAGTGTAAGAAATCTATAATTTAAAAATATCAATCATTGTTTATTTGTACTGATTGTATCAAATATATAGTGAAGCATGAAAGATGTCCCGACATAAAAGTAAGAATAAATAAAATGAAGTTTTCATAAATAGTAAAAGGATGATTATGTCATCAATGTAGCTATGAAATAGTGTTACATATGAAAAGAGCGTGTTAATAAAATATGAGGTGGTTAAATGGGAAATGAGCAAGTGAAGAATGCAGGGGAAGAAAAAAAGTTATGTCTTTGTATGATTGTTAAAAACGAGTCTAGAATTATGGAAAGATGTTTAAATGCTACAAAATCAATTGTAGATTTTGTTTCTATTTGTGATACGGGATCAACTGATAATACACCTGAAATTATTGAAAATTGGTGTGAAGAAAATGAAATCCCTGGAACAGTTCATCATGAACCATTTCAAAATTTTGGCTATAACAGAAGTTTAGCAGTTTCATTAGCACAAAAAACATATCCAGAAGCAGATTATTTATTAATATTAGATGCAGATATGATATTAGAAGTTGATCCCGAGTTTGATAAGACTAGTTTAACGGAAGACCACTATCTTACAATGCAATATGATATTCATATTAAGTATTGGCTTACACGCCTTTTGAAAGCTTCTTTACCATGGAAATCTGTCGGTGTTACTCATGAGTATTGGGATATAGATCGTTCCAAAGTTGGTGCGAATTACAATACGAGGGTAGCTAGGTTAGAGACGCTTGTCGTTAACGATCCTGGGGATGGTGGTAGTAAAGCTGATAAATTTGAGAGAGATGAGCGGTTGTTGTTACAAGGATTGAGTGATCCAGAAACAACGCCAGATTTGCATATAAGATATTTATTTTACTTAGCCCAAACTTATTTTCATTTAAGTCAATTTGAAGATTCGATTAAATGGTATAAAAAACGAGTGGAAGCAGGGGGATGGGTTGAAGAGGTGTTCTATTCGTTATTGCGAATAGGATTTTGTTATGAACAATTAGCAAACCGTTCAGCAAATAAACAATATGAAGTAACAGGAGCGGATGAAAAAGAAAATGCTAAGATGCAAGAAGAGCAATATACAGCATTAGCTATTCTTTATTTTCAAAAAGCGTGGGAATATAGACCAACTCGGGCTGAGCCATTATACCAACTTGCAAGAATGTATCGATTAAAATCTCAAAATAATATTGCTTTGATGTATGCGTTGCAAGGGAAGGAAATTCCTTTTCCGAAAAATGATCTGCTATTTGTAGATTATCATGTGTATGATTACTTATTTGACTATGAGATTTCTATAAGTGCTTTTTATATACCGCATAAAAAACATTTAGGTGCAGTATCACAAAAATATTTGGAATCGAAAAAAGAAGAGCTACCGTTGCATATAGCAAATATGGTAGAAAGTAATGCGAAATTTTATTAAATACATTGTCGGTTAAAGGAGTAGTGGAGTAATCATGGAATTAATACGATGGGCGCTAGAACTAGGGGAATCCGTGCATGGAAATACGTATGAAGAATTGATGCCACTACTAGATTATTATTATGATCGTGATCATTTAAAAGCGTATTGTATCGCAAATCTACTTATAGACATGGACGTAGCAGAAGAGCATCGGCAAAAAATCGAATTAAGAAGGTGCATTGCTGCTTATTATGCTGGAATGTATAAAGTAGCAAAAAAACATGCAAGTGAGCTTTTAATTAGATATCCGGATGTGGATTTATATAAAAATAATTTAAGACTAATGGAAGCTTATTTGAATAAAGAATATGATTATTGTCTTTTTATATGCCCAAAGACGTATGGTAGTTTTATAGATGTTGCGCGAGCTTTGAAATGGCGATTGGAGCAGGAGGGAAATACAGCAATTATTTCAGAAACAATACTAGAAAATGTGAAAAATACAATTGTTTTTGGAGCGCATACGTACGCACATAATCCGAATCTACTACCAAAAAATGCAGTTGTTTATAATTTAGAACAGCTATATGAAGGAAGTCCTTATGCGCATCCTCTTTATTTAATGTTATTAAAAGATAAGGAAATTTGGGATTATAGTAAACAAAATATAGAATGGTTAAAACAAAAAGGAGTAGGAAAAGAAATAAAACATGTGGAAATGAACTATGCCCCAACTCTAGAAATAAAAAAAGATGCATTTGATGAAGAGTTAACTGAAGACATTGATATACTGTTTATAGGTGCTCTTAACCCAAGGCGACAAGCTATTTTTAATCAATTAAAAGTAGTTGCCCCGAATTTAAATATTGTTTTTAAAAATAATGCGTGGGGAATTGTTAGAAATGAGTTGATTGCTAGGTCTAAAATTATATTAAATATTCATTTTTACTTATCGGGTATTCTTGAAACTCCTCGAGTTTCTTATGCAGTGGCAAATAAGAAATTTATTATCTCTGAAAATAGTAATCCCGAGGACGAGATAGAGTGGCCAGGAATAGTGTTTACTCCGTATGAAAAAATAATAGAAAACGTTATGAAATATATAGAATTACCAGAAGAACGTATTAAATTAGCAGAAAAAGCGTATAACCATTTTGAAGCAAAAAGAAGCATAGACATACTGAGCGATAAAGCGGAAGAAAAGTAATTGTGAAGAACTCCTACTTTCGTATGAGTTCTTTTTTTCGTCTATCATACTATTTTATCAAGCTAGTTCCCTCTTTATATTGTGTTTTGTATAGAAATTTCTGATAATATATAAGTATAACTGAAAAACAAAGGAGAGAAATAATTATGAAACTAGTCGTTATTAACGGTACGCCAAGAAAATTCGGTAGAACTCGTGTGGTGGCAAAATATATTGCTGATCAATTTGAAGGGGAGTTATACGATTTATCAGTAGAGGAACTGCCTTTATATAACGGGGAAGAATCACAACGTGAATTAGAAGCGGTAAAAAAATTAAAGGCATTAGTGAAAACTGCAGACGGTGTAGTACTATGTACACCTGAATATCATAATGCAATGAGTGGAGCGTTAAAAAATTCGTTAGATTACTTAAGCAGTAGTGAATTTGTTCATAAACCTGTCGCATTACTTGCAGTTGCTGGAGGCGGTAAAGGTGGCATTAACGCATTAAACAGTATGCGTATTGTTGCTAGAGGGGTGTACGCAAATGCAATCCCAAAACAAGTTGTGCTTGATGGACTTCATGTACAAGACGGTGAACTGGGAGAAGATGCAAAACCGTTAATTCATGATCTAGTTAAAGAATTAAAAGCATATATGAGCGTATATAAAGAGGTGAAAAAACAACTAGGAGTTGAGTGATATGCCATCTCTGTATAAAGATTCACGCTTGTATTTCATTCTAGGGGCCAATAGTCTATCAGCTATTGGTTCCGGCATTGTTATGATAACGATTCCGTGGTTGTTAATTAAAGAGAATGGAGGAGAGACAACGTTTGGTTATGTATCCATCATCGCAACTCTTATTATGTTTTTATTAACACCGTTTATCGGGCAGAGTATTGATCGTTTTTCAAGAAAATCTTTATTATTATGTAATGAAGGTATTGGGATAGTCGTTATTGGAATGATGGCTATATGGGGATTTACTGGGCAACCTTATCATTCTATTCACTATATTCTAATATATATAGCAGGGTCATTTTACTATTTATTATTTTATCCTACAATATTTGCGTTTAACCAAGAGATATTTCAAGCAGAACATTATAAAAATTTAAGTGGAACAATGGAAATACAAGGACAGTTAACTCAAGTTATTTCAGGAGCGGCTGCTAGCTTCCTTATTGAAATCATTTCTTTAAAATGGATCTTGTTAGTAGATATGTTAACTTTTGCAGGAGCATTTTTCCTTTTCTTATGTATACCGTACGTAAAGAAAAAGGAAGTAAAAAGAAAAGTAACATTTAAGAAGCAATTGTTCGAAGGAATTCACTTTATGCAAAAGCGTCCGAAGTTCTTTTGGTTTTTACTGGCGACTTATATGCCGTTTATCGGTGTCATGATGGCAAATTATTTAATCCCGGTATATATCTCAGATCTATTAAAAGCCAGTGCCTCTGTATACGCAATAGAAGGTATGATGTACGGTGTCGGAGCGGTTCTTGCGGGAATAAGTATTCCAATTATGATGAAATATGTAAAGACAGAAGTTTCAATCGTCATGACGATGTTCATATATGTAATTTCAATTACCGTAATGATTATTGAACCTTCCGTAATGTTGTTATATGGACTTGCAATTTTTCATGCAATTGGAAATGCGGGTACAAGAGTGGCAAGAAATGTATTGATGATGGAGGAAATTCCAAATGAAGTAATGGGACGTGTAGACAGCTTATTTCGATTAATTGGTACAGGAATACGAATTGTATTATTAATGCTGTTTACAGCTGGTGTATCTAAAGTAGGTGTCATGGTACCGTTTTATTTACTAAGTTTCATATTGATCCTTTCGTTAGGAATTGCTATAAACTATGTAATCTCAAAACGTAAATTCGAAGCGAGTGTTTCTAATAAATCGATCGTTTAAAAAATACTTCTGCCTTCCTTTCTTTTTCTATATAATAAAAAGAAAGGGTAATTAACTGTTACGATTTATTTAACCAATTATAACGAAAGTTAATTAAACATATCAGTAAGCCCTGCTAGTCAAGTGATTGGCTAGTAGTGAGGGTTAACTGCGGGCAATCCCTAAAGCTGATTGAA
>NZ_JAEHBI010000055.1:0-33159 GCF_016483705.1 Bacillus cereus group sp. N6 | reverse complement strand
TCTATTCCGATGTAATTATCCTGCCTACTGAATACAAAGCCTATTCCGTCATATTCACCTTCTAAGTAAAATTTGACCGCTGTTGCAAATGTTGACCAAGTACGTCTATCATTTGCACGGGCCATTTCACCATTGAATTGACAGGGTACTTTTGTCTGCTTACCATTTCGGATTTCGAACTTCCACAATATCCACTGAGGAAGGGCCTTTAACTCGGCAGGAATTTCATTAAAATTGTATGGATTCTTTTTCATTTCGCCCTCCGATTATTTGCTATTCTTCTAAATAATCATCAATATCTGCTCCAATGAATTACAAGCCCGTTGAGTGCTTCACGGAGTTTATTATTCTCATCAACTAATTGAAGAATGTCCGTTTCATCCAAAATTCCAGCTACTTTGTACAAGTAAAGTTTAGAAACTCCTAAACAGTTTGATATTTTTGAAAGAGTTTCTGGCGATGGATTTCTTTTACCTGTTTCAACGTGCGATAGATATGGCTGAGAAACATCTGTCATCTCTGCAACTTGCATTAAAGTTAAACCTTTAGATTTCCGTAAACTTCTAATTTCTTCACCAATCATTACTATTCACCTCAATTTGGGTATAAAAAAGAGAAGTCGGTTAAAACCAACCTCTCTATTTAATTGTTTATTTAACTCAGAATGGAAGATCTTGATCACCCACAACTACTGGAGCGCCTGTCGTCACTGGATTTACATCCGATACATCATAATACTTCGCTTTTGCAGCGGTACGTTTTTGCTTTTGACCATCAACTTCTTTTTCATATTCTTCATGCTTTACAGTGATTTTTAAATTTTTATTGATAAGTTGTCTTGCCATATCGTCTGCTGAAGTGAAAACATGGTTATTACCGAATCCGCATGCTTTTAATAATGAGTTGACAATTCTTACTGAAACCTCATGTTCGAATGTAAACATGTTATATAGAATTTTTGCACCTTGATGATTTTGCGGTACATCGCTACGGATTTCAAAATCTACTGTTAATTTATCTTTACCATTTTGTGTTTTACCTGCTACAGCATTTGTAACGACTGCTTCATATTTACCTTCAGCTACTAATTCAAAACCTGTATTTACGTTTGTTTCATCAAATTTAAAGAAACTCATTGTTTATTTCCCCCTGTATTTTAGTTTGTGGATGGTGCTATTAATTCTTCTTGTATGCAACCGAGACGTGTATCTAAATGATTCTTAGCAAATACACTTTGATTACCTTCAAAAACAAATCCTCTTGTACCATCTGCCTTTTTAACTAATTGACCAACAACATGAACGATTCCCATAATGTGATTGACGATCTTATCCCGAATATCTGGAATGAATTGCGTATATTGTTGCCCATCATCATGAGTGATATTTCTTGTTGTCTCCCAAGCTGTGAAAATAACATTTGCATCTAATGAATTAAATGTTTCTACTAACTTCAAAAGATGATTATCTAGTAAAGCGTAGTCCTTTAACTCCGGCATACCACTTTTAGTCTTTTCAGCTTTTTTAAGCAGCCATAGTTTTTGATAATGCGTTAAATTATCGATAAAGATGTTATCGTATTTACTGATGTTCGCTTTGGCCAGTGCGTAGAACTGTAGAATGCTATCATGTGGATTTTCGCCATCAATTTTAGCCATGTCTATATTTTCATATCCTTCTAATACTTGGCTTGTCCCATCGATATCAAGGACTAATGTTTTACCTGGTAATAATCCAGCAACCGTTGTTTTTCCGTTACCCGGCTTTGAATAGATAATGATTTTCGCTTTTTTACTTTTGGTAATAGCAGCACCATTTGTAATTTCCAATTAATCCACCTCTACTCTTTCTAATAAATAATCTGTTGATACACCTAAGGCTGTTGCTAAATCGCTTAAAACATAAATGGTAGGTCTAGAATCTCCTGTTTCATAATTAGAAACTGTGGATCTATCTTTATTAATCTTTTCTGCTAACTCTTGTTGTGTAAGATCCTTCTTTTCTCTTACTTCCCTAAGCTTTGCAGGAAACATAATATTTACCCCTCTGCCATTTTCTTTAGAACAAAGATTGAAGCTTCAAAGTCCTTAATTTTACTTTCAGTATCTTGAATATTTTGTTCAACGATTGGCTTTTTTTCTGCCATTCTTTCTAAATCACGTTGATAATCGCCTAATCTTCGTTGTTCCACACTTAATGACTTTTCTAATTCTTCAATAGCAGCGTTCATTTTACTCACCTGCCACTTTCTTTATGGAATGAGACTCTACATATTGTTTGATGCAATCTGTTTCATCGTGTATGTAATTACCACCAATATCGCGGTACTCTTCACCAAAATAGATTTCCTTTCCACAACTTGTGCAATCACACATAACATCACTTACAACTGAATCCTGACGATTCCCGACTACCATTAAGTTTTCTACTGTTTGGTATCCCCGCAATTTTTTCTTCCATCCTTTCTGAAGTGTAGATAGAGTAGTAGACCACATTGTCACTTATAAATGCCACTTCATATGGATATTCTTCTGATTCACGATTTGCTATAACCGGTTTAATTTTGTATTCATCTAAAACTGATTCGAATGTTTCATTATTAAGTAAAACTTCATTACCACGAATACTAATAATGCCATCTTCATTTCCCGCTAACCTTATAGCTTGTACAGCTTTACTTATTTCTTTAATATTCATTAGCAGTTCACTCCTTTACATGAGTTGAATTCGTGCTATAATCATGTTGAAAATTTATTTTCTTAGATCACCTGTTGGCGCAGGTGGTTTTCTTTTTATACAGCTTTAAAACATTCAACATTTTGTTGCTCAACTAAGTATTCCGTTAGATTTTCTTTAAGTACGACATCCTGTCCAAACATAAAATACTTATCATCTTGCTTGATTTCACAACCGTAGAAACCTTCGATTGGATGATCAGGCTCCTTAATGGATTTACTTTTGTCAATGTCTTCCACAAATATTGCATCGATATTACTAGAAGCAATATGAACTGGCAACTTTCCAGTAGCACCTTCCCATTCAATTGTTGATAAAAAACCAAAACTATTTTTAAACGTTTTAAATTGTTCAGCTGTAAAACTAACCGTTGCACCTGATTTAAAAACCAATGTTACTTCCTTCAATTAGTTCACCTCCCTTCGATTTGAAACCTTACGGTTCATTTCCCTTAGCTGACACTTTGCTCTCATTTCGGTTACAAACATTTGTGTAGGGTTATTACGCACCTCAGCACATTGTTTGCGTACCTGAGATGCTTTCATTAATTTGCTTGCGGATAATACTCCGTTCATTTTTTCACTCCCCTTAATATTTTTTGATAAATAACGACTTCATTTTTCGACATTTAAAGAACAAAAAAATAAAACCTCTTTTAATTCGCTCGCTTAGATGCCCCTTTATAAGTTAATGTCGTACATAACTTTCCGTTTTCTTCGACAACTTCTCTTTCATAATTCGACAATATTTCTTCATTATTAAAGGTTTCTACTTGACCAGATACCCAGTATCCAGATCGAAGTAGAAACTCAGAAAATCCTTCTGGTATTGGCAAATCATGACCATCTAAACTAATTCGTGTTACTGAGATACCCTCTCTAATTTTCAAAATGCAACCCCTCTTCAAGTAGATAATTGAAATCCATTATCTCTACTTAAAGTAGAGTATACATTAAAAAAAATTTGATCATAGCTGATTTCTAAAATCTCACATATTTTTTTTGCATTACCTATAGTAACCTCGTCTGGATGTTCCTCCATTTTACGATAGGTTTGAACATGAACATTAAGATTTTTAGCCATATCACGTTGAGTGATACCTCTTACTAATCTCGCTTGTTTCAAAGTGAAAATCATCACTTTCACCTCTTTTCTTTTCGCTTGTAAACCCATAATAATCTACTTAAAGTAGGATGTCAACAATGAAAAATCGGTATAATTCTACTTAATCCGTTTGTTTTTTAATTTAAAAGTAGAATTTTTTCGACGTTATATTGTATAAAATCTACTTTTAGTATAATATTATAAATATAAAGTGTACGGAGGTCGCTATAATGAGTATTGGAAAAAATATAAAAAGAATAAGGAACCAGCACAATCTATCTCAAAAAGAAATGGGAGAAATAGCTGGCGTTTCAGATAAAGCTGTATCTACATGGGAAAAAGAATTAAAAGAACCAAGAATGGGTGCTATTCAAAAAATCGCTGATCATTTTGGAATATTGAAAAGTGACATTATTGAAGATCAAGATGCTAAAGTCACTCATATTAGACCTAATCAACCTGAAATTAAAAATAATTGTAAAGCTGTTCCACTGCTTGGATCAATAGCAGCAGGCACTCCTCTTGAAATGGTCGCTGTGGAAGAATGGATTAACGTTCCAGTTGAAATAACTGATTGCCATCCCCATGCTTTTTTATTACGAGTAGTTGGCGATAGCATGAGTAAAGTAATACCACCAAATATGTTAGCGTTGATAGATCCAGATGTTGAAATTAAAAATGGAGATATTGCTGCAGTTGCGGTTAATGGATTTGATGCAACTCTAAAAAGATTTTATAAATTCCAAGATGGAATTACTTTAGAACCTGAAAGTTATAATCCCGAATATAAAACACAATTTTTTAACTCTAAAACACAAGAACACACTCCTGTTGTAGTAAAAGGAAAATTAGTTTGGTATATGGCACCACTTAACGTTAAATTCTAATTGTAAGAGGTGATTGTTTTGACTAAATCTGCTATATACATTCGTGTTAGTACTCAAGACCAAGTAGAAAATTATAGTATTGAAGTTCAAAGAGAACGGATAAGGGCATATTGTAAGGCAAAAGGTTGGGATATTTATGATGAATACATCGATGGTGGTTATTCAGGTTCTAATCTAGATCGCCCAGATATTAAAAGGCTTTTAAATGATTTAAAAAAAATCGATGTTGTCGTTGTATATAAATTAGACAGGTTATCTCGTTCACAAAGGGATACATTAGAATTGATTGAAGAACATTTCTTGAAAAATAATGTGGACTTTGTATCTATTACAGAGACATTAGATACATCTACACCGTTTGGAAAAGCAATGATTGGTATATTGTCTGTATTTGCTCAATTAGAGCGTGAAACAATTGCAGAACGAATGAGAATGGGGCATATTAAACGAGCTGAAAATGGTTTAAGAGGGAACGGTGGAGATTACGATCCATCTGGTTACACAAGAGAGAACGGGCATTTAATAATTAAAACTGACGAAGCTAAACACATTAAAAGGGTTTTTGATTTATATGAGCAATATCATTCAATCACTAGAGTACAGGAAGTTTTAAAAGTGGAAGGTTATCCTATTTGGAGGTTCCGACGATATAGGGATATTCTTTCTAATACATTATATATAGGTCGTGTGACCTTTGCAGGAAAGGAATATGAAGGACAACATGAGCCTATCATTTCATCAGAACAGTTTAAACGTGTACAGGTGCTTTTAAAACGTCACAAGGGACATAATGCCCATAAAGCTAAACAAAGCTTATTATCAGGGCTAATAACCTGCACATGTTGTGGAGAGAATTTTGTAGCATATAGTACAGGGAAATCTAAAGCTGTTGATTCAAAAAGATATTATTACTACATTTGTAGAGCCAAAAGGTTTCCTGCTGAATATGAAGAAAGATGTATGAACAAAACCTGGTCTAGAAAAAAACTTGAAGAGGTTATCCTGGCTGAACTAAAAAATTTAACCATAGAAAGAAGTCATTCTCAAAAAAAAGAAAGAAAAGTTAATTATGAAAAACTAATTAAAGATATCGACAAAAAAATGGAACGACTCCTTGATCTCTTTACAACAAATACAAATACTAGTAGACAACTTTTAGAGAAGCAAATGGAAAAATACAACTCCGAAAAAGAAAAGCTTATCTTGAAACAACAAGAATCTGAGCAAGACGTTTCAATTTCTAATGAAATGATTAAAACAATAAATAAATCATTGGACTCATTAGAATTTAAGGATAAGCAAATTATGATTAATAATTTTATACAAGAGATTCAAATTGATCAAAATAACGTCAAAATCATTTGGCGTTTTTAAGTAAATATTTTATGTATTCATTTCGGGCTATTCACACAGCCCAAATAAAAAAAGAGTCTTTCTTCTTAATAGCTTCTATAACACCTTGCGCTGCCAAATCCTGACCAGTAGACAAGGTCCCGTTCCACTGTAAAGAATTTAAACCTTTTTCTCCTTTTCTTTCAGCGATCCCACGAACAAGTACAGCACATTCACTAACTCTCCCCATCGTTATACACTTTCGGCAATACGTACATACTTTACTGCACCTTTTACATAAAAATGATGCAAATAGCCGCTGCTCTATATTTCCGCAGCGCTGACACATATATTTAGAAGCCTTCTTTATTACACCTTGTACACATACGGCCTCTCTCTTCTTTTTCAAATCTTGTAATGTACCCCGTAAATCTGAAGAGAGTTCCTCTAATAGTAACTGTTTCCCTGTTAACATCAGCAACCACCTCCATCACTACTATAAACCCTTCTCATAATCTCGTAAAAAATCAAAAAAGCCGATAACCTACTTATAAAATAGTAAGCTATCGACTTTATACACATGTTTTATTCGTTTATAAATCCTAGAATCTACCGTATCCTAAGAAATGTTTTTGGTTGTAGCTACTGCTTAAGCTAGCGTAAGCAATCCCTTTATCACCAGCATGAATCATTTGGCCATTACCAACGTAAATACCGATGTGAGATGGACCTGGTTTATAAGTACCTTGGAAGAATACTAAATCTCCAGGTTGTGGGCTACTTACTTTAGAAACTGAATTCCAGTAACCATTAACATCTTGACGTCCTACACCGAAGACGTAAGAAATAAATCCACTACAGTCAAAACCACCGTTTGATGGAGATGCACTTCCCCAAACATATGGCATACCTAAGTATTGTTGTGCTTTACCAATTACGCCAGGAGCTGGAGCTGGGCCTGGTGTTGGTTCTGCTTTTTTCTCTTCTTTTTTAGGTGCTTCTTTTTTAGGTTCTTCCTTTTTAGGCTCTTCTTTTTGAGCTTGTCCACCATTGTTTGCTGGTGCTGCAGGTGCAGCTTGCTCTGCTGGTGCTTGTGCTGTAGGCGCTTGCGCATCTTTAGCAGCTTGTTCTGCTTGTTTTTGAGCAGCAGCTTCTTGTGCAGCTT
Source organism: Bacillus cereus group sp. N6 (assembly GCF_016483705.1). Taxonomy (NCBI): domain Bacteria; kingdom Bacillati; phylum Bacillota; class Bacilli; order Caryophanales; family Bacillaceae; genus Bacillus; species Bacillus cereus group sp. N6. Next base: position 25,936 of record NZ_JAEHBI010000055.1, on the reverse strand, counting down.
TTTCTTGTGCTTCTTGTTCAGCAATACGTTGTAATTGTAGTGCTTGTTTTTCAAGATCTTTCAATTGACTTTCCGTACTTGTCATTGAAGTTACAACTGTATCCATTTTACCGCTTAAATCATTTACTGCTGTTGATTTTTTCGCTTTTTCAGCGTCAAGTTCTTTCTTAGCAGTTTCAATTTGAGCTTGTGCTTCTTTTAATTCTTTTTGCTTTGTTTTTACCGTTTCAACATCTTTTTTCACGTTCGCTTGATCTTCTTGTTGTGTTTTCATGATATCTTCGTCAGACTCAAGAATTTTAGAAACAGAAGTTAAACGATCAACTAAATCTGCAACGTTTTTAGAGTTTACAAGAACTTCTGTTACAACGTTCGTATTTGGTTGTTCTTGAAGTGCAACTAAACGTTTTCTTAATAACTCTTCACGTTTTGCAATTTTCGTTTGTAGTTCTGCAATATCTTTATTTTTATTTTCGATTAATTGCTCAGTATCCGCAACTTTTTTCGTTGTTTCATCAAGTTTTGAAGCATTCTCTTGAACAGATTTATCCAAACCTTGAATTGTTTTGTTTAAGTCATTCATTTGTTTTTGTAATACATCACGTTCTTGTTGTTGTTTATGTAAAGTGTCATTTTGTGTATTAATTTGTGATTTCACGTCAGAAATTTTATCTTCTGCAAATACATTTGGTGTTAGTCCTGAAAACATTAACCCTGCAACTAATGCGCAAGATGCCATTTTTAGCTTTTTCATTTTATTTTTTACACCGCTTTCTTTTGTCTTTTTTCCGTATATAACCTATAAAATTTATACCATAATTCGGGATTTTTTTTGCTAATGTTACGCTATTGTAAAACAAATGTAATATTATATGTAACTCTATCGCAAAATATGCATATTTTTGTATATATGTGTAGAATTTTAAAAGCTTTTTATAAGCAAAGAAAAAACGCAAGGTTTCCCTTACGTTTTGTTAAATACACTAATACGAATGAAATCAAAACGTTATTTCATCCATTGCTCAGCCCACTTTTGGACTTCATCCATAACACTTTCTAATGCTTTCCCTTTTTCAGTTAAGCCGTACTCGATTCGAACTGGTACTTCCGGATAAACATTACGAACTACAATGCCTTCGCTTTCCAATTCCTTTAAACGCTCTGATAACATACGATCGCTCATATTCGGTATAATATCTGCGATTTCTCTAAAACGTTTTGACTCTTCAAGCAAAGATTTAATAATTAAGCCAGTCCATTTTTTACTAAGCAAAGTAAAAGCTGACTCAAACTTTGGACATAAACAAGAATTATGCTCCATATGTTTCACCTCTCTTCTATTATAATATAGTTTCTTGTAAAAAGTAAGTTATAAAACTTTCCTCATTATTTTATTTTACGCACATTTTATAATTTCCAAATATTAACTTGTCAACTACACGTAAAATATCCGTAAAAAAACCCTCTTCAAAAAGAGAGCTTTTTATATCTTATTACTTCGTATACCATCCAAGACCTAGTGCACCTTCACCTAAATGCGTACCAATTACAGCACCGAAATAACCTGTGCGGATTGTAACATGGGGATATTTTGCTTCTAATTCTGCCTTCCATTCATTCGCTTCCTCTTCACGTTGTGCATGAATGATAACTGCTTCCATAGGTACACCTTGACTTGCTTGCTCATCAAAAATTTCAACAATTCGTTTTAACGCTTTTTTACGTGTACGAATCTTTTCAAATGGAATAATGATTTTATCTCTAAAATATAAAACTGGCTTCACTTGTAACAAACTACCAATGAAAGCTTGTGCACTATTTAATCGTCCTCCACGTTGTAAATGATGTAAATCATCCACTACAAAATAAGCGTCCATCGTTTTCTTCATTTCATCAAAACGGGCAACGATCTCTTTCGGATCTTTTCCTTCGCTTGCTAGCTTTGCACCTTCACGTACATAGAATCCTTGTACTTCACAACTAATTTCAGAGTCGTACGTATATACATCAATACCCTCTACCATTTGCCCGGCTGTCGTTGCCGTTTGATATGTACCACTAATCCCACTTGAAAGATGAATGCTAATAACCGCATCATAATCCTTAGATAGTTCTTCAAATAACTCAACAAACTTTCCGATTGCTGGCTGAGAAGTTTTCGGAAGTTCTTCTTGCTCACGTACTTTTACATAGAAATCATCTACTGAAATTTCAGCTTCTTCTTGATAAGATTCCGTTCCAAACACAACGTTTAATGGAATCATATATATATTGAGTTCATCACGAATATGCTTCGGTATATATGCTGTACTATCAGTAACAATAGCTGTTTTCATTTGCGTACCTGCCTTATAAAAAAGTTTTTATTCCCTAAGTTTACACGAAAACTAAAAATGGTGCATCCATACATAAAAATGCCGATTTGAAATAATACTTACCATCTCGACAAATTACAACAAAAAGTTGAAATACTCACCAAAAATTTTAACTTATTTATAAAAAATGTTTGAATATAAAAACGCTCGCTTTTAAAATGTAAAGTACTAGTCATTTTGGTAGATAGGGGCGTATACGAGTGTTATTACAATATTTAACAATCAAAGACTACGGTGAGCACGAAATTGTCATTCAAAAATCAAGATTTATTTGTTATGTTAGCAGAGCTACAACCGAAGCAGAAGCTCAAGAATTTATACAAAAAATAAAAAAACAAAATTGGAATGCCACACATAATTGTTCTGCGTATTTGATTGGCGAACAAGATCAAATCCAAAAAGCAAATGATGACGGAGAACCTAGCGGTACAGCTGGCGTACCTATGTTAGAGGTACTAAAAAAACGCGGTTTAAAAGATACCGTCGTTGTCGTTACACGCTATTTTGGTGGCATCAAACTTGGCGCAGGTGGATTAATTCGCGCATATGGAAAATGTACAAGCGAAGGCATTAATCATGTCGGTGTTGTTCAGCGAAAACTAATGCGTGTTATGCAGACCGAAATTGATTACACATTACTTGGCAAAATTGAAAATGAATTACGTAATTCGAAATATGCCATTAAAGATATACATTATCTCGAAAATGTCACATTTGATACGTATGTAGAAGAAGACGGAAAACAAGCATTCACAGATTGGATGATTGAGTTAACAAATGGGAAATGTACAATTACAGAAGGAGATATGTTGTACTTAGAACAAGATGTTATCTAAGAATAACTACATCCTCACCTTTAAAGATTAATGTAGTGAATTACTTTCCTACAAATGAACTAAGGAGATTATATATGGAAGAACGTTATTATCATCTCCAAAATAGCAGAATAAAAAAGAAACGAAGAAGAAAGTTTTTCTACTTCCTTATTTTCGTATTTTTATTTGGTGGTGTAGGACTTTATATATTAAATTCCTACTCTTCTCTCATGGGGATGTATAGTGGTTTTACTCGTCAAAAATCGGACTTGAGAACCGAAGATGTAGAAATTACAAAGGAGCCTTTTACACTCCTCATTATGGGTATAGAAGATTATGCAACGGACGGTCAAAACGGTCGTACAGATTCATTAATGTTTGCGACCGTCAATCCTAAAACTAAAAAGATTTCGCTTATGAGTATCCCTCGTGATAGTCGCGTTCCAATTGTTGGTAAGAACAAAGAGGACAAAATTAACGCTGCGCACGCTTACGGCGGAGAAGAAATGGCAATCAAAACTGTCGAAGGTTTTCTAAAAGTTCCTGTAGACCATTATATTAAAATTGATTTCCAAGGCTTTAAAGGAATTGTTGATGCTGTTGGCGGTGTTACTGTTGATGTCCCATTCGATTTTTGGGAGCGTTCAGACGTGGATTACTACAAAAAAATCGAATTTAAGCAAGGACAACAAGACTTAAATGGGGAAGAAGCACTCGCATACGTACGTATGCGAAAGCAGGATCCAAACGGCGATTATGGTCGGGCCGCTAGACAAAGACAATTACTAGCCGCTGTTGCTCAAAAACTAAATTCAGCCTCTACCGTATTTAAAATTAAAGATTTAACAGCAGTCGTTGGAAAATATATAAAAACTGACATTCCTATTTCAGACGGACTGGCTCTTTACAATAAACTATCTGGATTTGATCCTTCTACAATGCAAACGTTCAAACTTGAAGGAGAAGACAAAAAAATAGGTGGTATTTATTACTTCCTTCCAGATCCAATCGGTGTAGAGACAGTACGTAACGAAATTAAAAAAGAATTAGGAGAAACAGCAAACACTCAAGAAAATCCAACTACAAAAACCGAATCAAACCATTCTTCAAATTCTAACTCTGACGAAAAGGCAAAGAAAGAAACGAATCAGAATCAGAACAAAGCACCAACTGAACCACCTCCTTCTACGAATGCTCATGCAGAGTGGATTATGAGAAATCAGCAATAACAAAAAGAGCCAAATCGCATATGATTTGGCTCTTTTTTATTTACTTATTAAAGTGTTGTAAAATTGCTTCTACAATGCGCTCTGATGCACGGCCATCACCGTAAGGATTAGATGCTTTTGACATCTTATCATGAGCTTCTTTATCTGATAACAACTCATCAGCAAGACCAAAGATTGTCTCTTCGTCTGTTCCTGCTAATTTCAATGTACCTGCTTCAATACCTTCTGGGCGCTCTGTTGTATCACGAAGAACAAGAACCGGTACACCAAGTGACGGCGCTTCCTCTTGTACACCACCAGAATCAGTTAACATTAAGTATGAACGAGCTGCAACATTGTGGAAATCAATTACATCTAGCGGCTCAATTAAATGAATTCGGCTATGATCGCCTAAAATATCATTCGCTGTCTCACGAACAACTGGGTTCATATGAACCGGATACACAACTTGTACGTCTTCATGCTTATCAACAAGACGTTTAATTGCACGGAACATATTACGCATTGACTCTCCTAAGTTTTCACGGCGGTGAGCTGTCATAAGTACAAGACGATCGTTTCCAAGTTTCTCTAGTACAGGATGACTATATGTTTCTTTTACAGTCGTTTTTAGTGCGTCAATCGCTGTATTCCCTGTTATGAAAATGCGTGACTCATCTTTATTTTCTTTCTGTAAGTTCGTTGCTGATTTTGTTGTAGGTGAGAAATGAAGATCTGCCATGACGCCTGTTAATTGGCGATTCATCTCTTCTGGGTATGGAGAATATTTATCCCATGTACGAAGTCCTGCTTCAACATGCCCTACTGGAATTTGATTGTAGAAAGCAGCTAAACTCGCAATAAATGTTGTCGTTGTATCACCATGTACAAGTACAATATCCGGCTTTGCTTCTTTCATTACTTTATCCAAACCTTCTAAACCACGCGTTGTAATATCAATTAAAGTTTGGCGGTCTTTCATAATATTCAAATCGAAATCTGGCGTAATTCCAAAGATACTTAATACTTGGTCTAACATTTGACGATGTTGCGCTGTTACAGTCACAATCGACTCAATTTTTTCTGGATGTTTTTGCAACTCTAACACAAGAGGTGCCATTTTAATTGCTTCTGGACGTGTCCCGAAAATTGTCATTACTTTTAAACGTTCAGTCATTTCATTGCCTCTTTTCTTTCACTAGTTACAACTTCTATTATGACATATAAGAATATACATGAATACATGCCTTTTTAACGAATAACGGAAAATTCCCTCTTACAAATACTTTCTCTTCCAACCGAATAATAATCTATCTCTTGCTTCTTGACATCCTCAATAGTATAACAATTTCTTCCATCTAATAAAATAGGTTCTCTCATAAGTTGTGCGTACCTTTCTAACGGATAAGCTCGGATAGCCTCCCATTCTGTCATGATAAAAGCCGCACTCGCTCCTCTAATCGATTCATCTATACATTCGCTATATTGTATAGTCTCTCCAAAGATATTTTTCATATTTGGAATCGCTTTTGGGTCATATAGAACTACATCCGCACCTATATGAATTAATTCTTGTATCATAATAAGGGACGGTGCGTCTCTTATATCATCAGTATTCGGTTTAAATGCCGCTCCCAGCACCGCAATCCGCTTCTTGTTCATATTTAATACTTTCTTCGCTTTCTCAATCAATAACAACTGTTGTTTATTATTCACTTCAATGACTGCTTTTAACAAGCGAAAATCATGCGCCACATTCCCTGCAATTTGCACAAGGGCTTTCGTATCTTTCGGAAAACACGAACCCCCATAACCAATGCCAGCATTTAAAAAAGACGCCCCAATTCTCTTATCCATTCCCATCCCTTGTGCAACGTCTAATACATTGGCTCCTACCTTCTCACATATATTTGAAATTTCATTGATAAAACTAATTTTTGTCGCTAAAAAAGCATTCGATGCATATTTAATCATCTCTGCACTTTTTATATTTGTAACATACGTTTTTAAGCGTAATTCACTATACAAATTCTCCACTTTTCGTGCCGCTTCCTCATTATCTGCTCCAATTACAATACGATCTCCCTGAAAAAAATCGTAAATCCCTGAACCTTCCCGTAAAAATTCAGGATTCGATACGATATGTAATTCATATCTATTTTGTAATTTCTCCTCAATCCATCCCCTCATAACATCATTTGTACCTACAGGAACCGTACTTTTCGTAACGACAATAATGTCATTCGTCGCATATGTTCCAATATCGTCACAAGCACTTCGAATATATGTTAAATCCGCTGTCCCATCTAATAAAGATGGCGTTCCAACTGCAATAAATATAAATTCTGCATCGTAAAATGCTTTTACTCTATTTGTTGTAAAAGTTAAACAGTCATTCTCACATGCATCATTTATTAATTCATATAAACCCGCTTCATAAATAGGCAGATCTCCTTGCTTTATCCGTTCAATTTTCTCATCATTTATATCAAAACATGTGACTGAATGGCCTAACATTGCCAATCCTACTCCTGTAATTAATCCAACGTATCCGGTACCTATTATCGTAATTTTCATTTCCTTTTCGCACAGGAATATACAATAGAAAATATACGAATACATAGAATTCTCCCTGTGCTTCCCCCTCTCACATTAAAAATGAGAAAACTCTTTTACTTCTTTATTATATGAATTACTTTTTCCATTCTTTTTTAAGTTTTTGTAAAATTACATGTAAGAATATAAAATGAAACTTTATTCAGTAAGGGGCATCCATCCCCGGCTAATTATTAGTTAAACCAATCAGGCTTGTACAGGAATTAAGATCCCCACCTAACTTCTTTTCTCCAACTGAATTTTGAGGTGCGAACCTTACTGCCCGTTCATGCGGATAAATTCCCACATTTTAACACGGAACTTACTCATTTCTAGGTGTAACACTTATAATACTGAAATAAAAATATTCATTATCGAAAAAAGAGAAAATGTCATATTCTAAAGTCCAATACAATTAACCTTCTCAAATGATTCAACATTCTGTATACAATTGTCATATATTCTATCCGCTTCCATTTACCACACAAAGAAAAAAAGATTGAATTCTAATCTTTTTGTGATACCATATGTTATGAGCCTGTAAATAAACATCATAATTTTCAGATAAATATATTAAAAAAAATTACGTTAGACTATAAAAGGGTGGGGTATTAATGGACTCACAAGTGATTTATGCCATCTTGGCATCTTTCATCACTGTACTCGTCGTTACTCCTTTAGTTATTAAGTTAGCTTTTAAAATAGGAGCAACAGATAAGCCAAACGCTCGTAAAGTACACCAAAAGATTATGCCTCGTCTTGGCGGGTTAGCGATATTTATTGGTGTAGCTGTAGGATTTGTTGTCGGCGGCTTATACGAACAAAGAATGTTATCGATAACGCTAGGTGCGATTATCATTGTAATCATCGGTATTTTAGATGATATGTACGAGTTATCTGCGAAGGTAAAATTCGGTGGACAACTACTAGTTGCCATGATGATTGTAAAAAGTGGATTATTAGTGCAAGTATTATATATCCCAATCCTCGGGGATACTGAACTTGGATGGCTTGCTTATCCAATTACAGTATTTTGGATTGTAGGTATTACAAATGCAATCAACTTAATTGATGGCTTAGATGGGTTATCTGCTGGTATTTCATCTATCGTACTTGCAACGCTAGCATATATGGCCTTCACTAGCCCATGGGGCACTGGAGCCGCTATTATCTTACCACTAGCATTAATTACATTAGCAAGTACAATTGGATTTTTATTCTACAACTTCCATCCAGCAAAAATTTTCATGGGAGATACAGGCGCACTATTTTTAGGATACTGTATTTCTGTTATATCGTTACTTGGATTATACAAAAGTGTAACGTTATTCAGCTTTATCGTTCCAGTTATCATTTTAGGCGTACCTGTATTTGATACGACATTTGCAATTATCCGTCGTATCGTAAATAAAAAACCTATTTCAGCACCAGATAAATCGCATTTACATCACCGTTTACTTGCAATGGGCTTCTCTCATCGTAAAACGGTACTAATTATATACGCATTCGGTATTTTCTTTAGTGTAAATGCAATCATTTTCTCTAGTGCGACATTATGGTTATCCATTATTCTTCTTTTCGTTTTAATCTTCTTTACAGAAATCATTGCTGAAGTAATTGGGCTTGTACATGAACGTTACAAACCACTTATTTCCTTTTATAAAAAAGTGAAAAAACGCGAAGACTAATTGTAGTATAGCCTTTACAATTATGAAATATTCAAATAGCATCCTCTTTCTTATAAGAGGATGCTATTTTTTATTCATCATTTTATATTTCCAAAATATAGATTGTTTGAGAGCTCCACTATTGGAGAAAGATATACATAATAAGAAAAGGATTATATTTTCTTTTTTACATCTTGATTGTCAAACTGAGGGTGAATGTTATGATCAAGCGAGTATTTCAATACGTTATTTTATTTTTAACAATTACTATGTACGCGTCATCTCATGCAGGAGCAACTACAATGACCCCTGCTGAACATCATCCAAATACTGAAACTACCTCTCCTACAAAAAAAATCGCGTACTTAACATTTGATGACGGACCAAACAAATATACTACGCAAATTTTAAACATCTTAAAGGAAAAGAACGGAAAAGCAACTTTCTTTGTTATTGGTGGAAAAGTACCACATTATAAAAAAACAATGCAACGATTGATTCAAGAGGGGCATTATATCGGACTTCACAGTATGTCACACGATGTAAAACGCCTTTACACTGGTGATCCATCCGCTTTAATTACAGAAATGGAACAAACACAAAATATTGTTCAGCAAGTTACAAAATTAAATTCACATCTCGTTCGTGTCCCGTATGGTAGCATGCCTTACTTAAAAAAGAATTACCGTGATGCACTTGTATCCGCCCAGTATAAAATGTGGGATTGGACAATCGATACATATGACTGGAAAAGCTATGACAATCCTTCTGCCATACTAGAAAGAGTACGTAATCAGAGCGATGAACAAGTCGAAGTGATTTTAATGCATGATTCGAGTGTAACCGTACAAATACTGCCTAAAGTAATTGATTACTTACAGTCACAAGGATACAAACTTCTTCCCTATAATCCATCTTCTCACCTCGAAGTGAACTTTTGGAAAGACACAAGATTGTAACAGCTTTAGTGCCTATTTGCTAAAGCTGTTTTATTTTTCTCTTCCCACCCTTCCCATTTTTGTGTAAAATTTTAAATAGTGATGAAGTTTCGAGGTGAATAGAAATGAAACGAATAGATCTCATTTTTAACGCAATACAAGAAGGCAATTATATAGAAGGTGTAACCGCATCAGAACTCGCTACCCTGTTGCAACTAGATCGTGCCAATGTAAGTAGCGACTTAAACAAACTTGTAAAAGATAAACGTTTATTAAAAACAAATACGCGTCCTGTTCGTTTTTATATAGAAACGAACGCTTCGTTGGAAACGCATTCAAAGGAAATGACTTCATTAGATACATTTGCAATTGAAAATACAAGCCTTAAAATCGCAATCGAAAAAGCGAAAGCTTCTATTCTCTATCCTCCAAACGGTATGCATACTTTACTGCTAGGAGAAACAGGGGTCGGAAAATCTATGTTCGCTTCTTTAATGCACGAATATGCAATTGAAGTTGAACAGCTTCCTAAAAATGCACCATTTATCGTCTTTAACTGTGCCGATTACGCAAATAATCCACAGCTACTACTGGGGCAGTTATTTGGGATTAAAAAAGGAGCTTATACAGGGGCAAGTGATCAAAAAGGGTTAATTGAAAAAGCACATGAAGGGATCCTTTTCTTAGATGAAGTACATCGCCTTCCTCCAGAGGGACAAGAAATGCTTTTCACCTTTATTGACCGCGGGGTATACCGCCGCCTTGGAGAAACAGAAAACGAGCGTAAAGCACAAGTATTAATCATTACTGCAACAACAGAAGAACCAAATTCATTTTTATTAAAAACATTTACAAGACGTATACCAATGACTGTTACGCTGCCACCACTTCGTGAGCGTACACATAAAGAACGATTTGCTTTACTGCAACTATTTTTCACAAATGAAGCAATCCGTCTGCGAAAAGAAATTCACGTTAGTCCGAATGCAATGCGCGCTTTCGTCTTTTACAATTGCCCCAATAACATCGGGCAATTAAAAACGGATGTACAAATTGCCTGTGCGAAAGCCTATTCTGACCTTGTGACAAAGAAACGTGATTCTGTCTATGTTTCAAGTACAGATTTACCTTGGTATATGAAAGAAGGGCTATTCATTGAAAGAAAGAGCCGTCATCTATACCAAATACCAAATGAAACATTTATATTTACAGGTGATGAAGGTTGGAGTAATCATAAAATAGAGAATGAAAAACGTTCTTCTATTTACGATTATATTGATTATAAATACGAAGAACTTCAAGCTCGCGGTATTGAAGAAGACGAATTAGAATTACTAATAGAAAATGATATTCAAAGCTTTTTCGTACAATATTTTAACCAAATTTCTAAAAAAACAAGTCATGAAAATGTTTTTAAAATTGTGGATCGTAATATCGTTTCCGTATGTGAAAGAATTGCGGAACTTGCTGAAAAGCATTTATCTAAGACGTTTGATGAAAAAGTATTTCTCGCTTTAAGCTTACATGTACAGACAACTCTACAACGTTTGCAAGCTGGGAAACAAATTCATCACCCACAATTAAATCAAATTCGTACGAAATATAAAGACGCTTTTTCCGTAGCTATGCAATGCATTCAACTACTGGAGGATGAATTACAAATAACAATACCTATTGATGAAGCAGGCTTTTTAACAATGTTCTTCGTTGTTGATCCAATTCCTGCCTCACAAACAGAAGTAAAAGTATTAATATTAGCGCACGGCAACGGCATCGCAACAGAAATGGCAAACGTCGCAAACGAACTGCTTGGCATTGAGGAAGTAACCGGTATCGATATGCCGTTACATGAATCGCCGAAAGATTTCTTAGAGCGTGTGAAAGTGTATATGAAAACACTCCAAAATGTAAATGGACTTCTCTTACTCGTCGATATGGGCTCACTCGCTTACATTGGTGATATATTAGAAACTGAGTTCAAAATTCCGGTACGTGTTCTTTCCATGACAAGCACTCCACATGCACTAGAAGCAGCTCGAAAAGCTCAACTTGGCTACTCGTTAGATGCATTGTATGAGACAGTGAAGAACTTAACACCGTTTTACTTAAACGTACAAGAAGAAAAGAAAAAGCCACTATCACCAATGAAGTCTGTTATTTTAACAGCTTGTTTAACTGGGGAAGGCAGTGCTTTAGCTATTCAAAAAATGTTAGAGAACTATTTGCGATTTGACAAAGACTTAATTGAAATTATTCCGATTAGTATCGTCCATGAAAAAGATTTAACGAAAATGATTGAGAACATAAAAAAAGAGCGGAATATCATTTGTATCGTCACAAATTTCGATGTGCAGGTGCCATGCTTAACATACCATTTCCAAGACATTGTAAACTACACAGCGATTCAGCCAATTCAAGAATTAATTACGTATGAAGAAACATATGCAAAAATGGCTGATATTCTGGAACAACAAATGCAGCGGAACGACGGAGCATTACTTATTAAAACAATTCGTTACGCATTAAATACAATTCAAGAATTAATTTCCTTACAGCTAACTCCTGACAGCTTAATGGGTGTGATTCTGCATATGAGCTGTATGGTTGACCGTCTTCAAAAAGGAGAAAGCCTCCTCCCTCATCCAGATAAAGAGAAACGAAGACAAGATGAGTATTGGATGTATATGAAAGTGAAAAAAGCATTACAACCAATTGAAAATACATTTGAAATACAAATACCTGATGATGAAGTGTTTTATATCATGGACTTCTTCATTAAAAATCAGCCTGTAAAAAATTAATCGAAGCAGTGTTTTAAATATATCGACCGTAACGCGAATTATATTAGCGATTTTCACAATATATCGATTTACCGACAATAACCACTAAAATTTGTACCTTATAGAAAAAAGGCTGTTCCAAAATGGACAGCCTTTTTTCTACTTCTTTACTTTTCTGATTCTCCCCCTGATTTCGCCCTTCTTATTCGACTTCGTATAAGCATTTACATATACATTTGCCTGAATGATTTCTTGAAGTAGGCTATCAAACGCTCTCCCCTGTAAAGGCCCTTCAAAATCCTCCACATTGACTACACCGGTCACGACTCCTTCATTTACACTAATACCTTGCTTTATTGGACCAAACAAATTTAAAACCACTGGACCTATTTGATCCGCTTTTCCTAAATGAATTTGGCATGATGTAACTTTTTCGATGTTTTTCAATATGATCCGATATTGTAATTTCTTTAAATCATCACTAAATATAAACTCTGTTACACCATAAGCTTCTGTATTTACAGGAGGTAGTTCCCTCTTCCCTGTTAACCTCGCAAAGAAATGTGTTGTCATACAGGCATTCTCCTTATATAAATTTCCCAGCACTACTTCTACTACTTTATGGTTTATACATAATCATTTATGACTTTTTCAAGTTTTAATTACGAAGAAAAGATTCACATAATCTTTACATTAGAATCGTTCCTTTTTCTTTACTATCTCTTGTATAATGCACGTAGGAAAGCATTATAGGAGGTAGTTTTGAAAAATAACAAATATACTTTTCACACATTATTAGAGATTTTTCTCGTCTCATTTAAATTAGGACTTACTTCATTTGGTGGTCCTGTCGCCCATCTTGGCTATTTCCACCACGAATACATACAAAAAAGAAAATGGATGGATGAACGAAGCTATGGAGATTTAGTAGCACTATGTCAATTCCTTCCTGGTCCTGCTAGCAGTCAAGTCGGTATGGGGGTTGGATTATTAAGAGGTGGATTATTAGGAGCTATTATTTCATGGATTGGATTCACTTTACCATCTGTGCTTGTTTTAGTTTTCTTCGCCTCATTCCTTAATCAATTCGACCTTGGAAGTGCTGGCTGGATTCATGGACTAAAACTTGTAGCAGTCGCAATTGTTGCTCATGCCATATGGGGAATGGCGCAAAAATTAACGCCAGACCGAAATCGTGCGACGATTGCTATTGTAACTGCCGCAATCGCCTTATTATGGCCAAGTAGCTGGACACAAGTCATTCTCATTATAGTATCTGGCTTTATCGGCTGGTTTTTATATCGCAACCAACCAATTAGTCAATCTCAAAATATAAAAGTACCTATTTCAAAAACGATAGCAGTTTCTTGTCTCATCTTATTCTTCGGACTATTACTGTTGCTACCAATATTAAGACCGTTCTCATATTACATCGCTTTATTTGATAGTTTCTATCGCTCTGGCGCACTTGTATTTGGAGGCGGACACGTCGTGCTACCCCTTCTTGAAGGTGAGTTCGTACAAAACGGAATGATGACGAAAGAACAGTTCCTAGCTGGATACGGATTAACACAAGCCGTACCAGGTCCACTATTTACATTCGCTTCTTATATAGGAGCTGTGTTAAACGGGACGCTTGGGGCAATACTCGCAACAATTGCAATCTTTCTTCCTGCTTTCTTGCTCGTTATTGGTGTTTTACCATTTTGGGACAGCGTGAGAAAAATATCTTACATACAAGGCGCACTACTTGGAATCAATGCAGCTGTTGTCGGTATTTTATTAGCAGCTTTTTATGATCCTATTTGGACGAGCACAATTATGAACGCTGTAGATTTTGTTTTTGCATCTCTTCTATTTTGCTTGCTCACTTTTTGGAAAACACCACCTTGGGTTATCGTTATACTCGGAGCCTTTGGCGGATATATCCTATCGATTTTGTAAATAAAAAAACGACGGCATTATGTAGCCGTCGTTTTTCTATTAAAACTTCACAAGTTCTATTCCTTCAGGCAACTCGCTCTCTGTTAAAATACGCAATTCTTTCACACGATCCATTACGTAAGAAGAACGCTTCACAAGCTCTGGATCAATATACGCTGGATGAACCATAATTTCTACCGTTTGTTCACCTTGTACTCTTTCTTTTAACTTCACAAAGTAATCTTCCGTCACACCATCCGCGTAAAAGTCACTGTAAAACACGTCAGAAAACGGGCGTACTGCTCGCTCTTCCTCACAACGACGAATTGGAACATTATATGTAGCCGCTAATCTCTCAAGAACATCGTGCAAGATCGGTAATCCATGCACGTGATGATGACTATCTAAGTGAGTTGGTTTTAATCCGTAAGATAGAAATTTCTCAATTTGAGCAGTCCATTCTCTCTCAACTTCTTCTGCATTTAGCTTCCCTTCCCATACGACGCTTTGTTTATGAAACAATCCATCGCTATTTACAAGTGATGGTACGTCTCCAAGAAGAGGTTCCCCTGCCGTTAATACGAGATGTACGCCTACTCCGAGTAGGTTATATTCTTTTGCTAAGCGTACCGCATGCTCTGTTCCTGGCATATTCATCATCATCGTCGTTGAATTTACAAGTCCATTTATATGTCCATCAATAATGCCGTAATTTGTACCTTCTGTAAGACCAAAATCATCTGCGTTTACAATTAACTTAATCATCGTAATACCTCCTAATAGAATAAAAAAAGCGGGCTAAATAGCGCCGCTTTATTTCTCTACCTTTTTGAAGAACTGCGGAAGATATTCTTTATGTGCTTCCAACATTTCATCTAAAATTTGTTTTGCAACTTTATCTGATGGTACAAGTGGATTAATTGTCATAGCAAGTAGCGCTTTATGATAATCTCCTGTAACAGCAGCTTCAATTGTTGTGCGCTCAAATGATTTAATTTGTTGTACTAAACCGCGAACTGGTACGGGAAGATCTCCGACCGCAATTGGTTTTGGACCTTCTTTCGTAATAATACAGTTCACTTCAACAGCAGAATCATGCGGTAAGCTTGCAATTGTTCCGTTGTTTCGTGTATTAACAGGCTGGATATCACCTTTATTATTGTAAATAGACGTAATTAAGCTACATGCTGCGTCACTATAATAAGCGCCGCCACGTTTTTCTAATTGTGGTGGTTTAATATCTAAGTTCGGGTCTTTATATAACTCGAATAAATCATCTTCTAATTGTTTTACTACTTCTGCACGTGTACCTTTTTCAACCGAAGCTTCTTTCTCTTCTTCTAACATTTCACGTGTTTTGTAGTAATAACGATGGTATGGACATGGAATTGCACGAAGACCGCGAATAAAGTCTGGCTCCCAGTTAAGTACTGCAATATTTTCCATCGTAATTTGCTTTTCTGGATCTGTTACAAGTTCTAACACACGATCCATTACACTTACGCCATCTAAATATACATCTAGTCCGTATACCATATGATTTAAACCTGCAAAATCAACGTGGACACGACTTGCATCTACTTCAAGTAATCTTGCAAGACCCATACGGATTCCGATTGGAACGTTACATAGACCAACTACTCTTTGAATATTTGTATAACGAAGGACAGCTTCTGTTACCATACCAGCTGGGTTCGCAAAGTTAATTAACCATGCATTCGGACAAAGCTCCTCCATATCCTTACAAATATCTAAAATAACAGGAATCGTTCTCAATGCTTTGAATAAACCACCAGGACCATTCGTTTCCTGACCGATTACATCATATTTTAATGGGATTGCTTCATCTTTTGCACGAGCTTCTAATAAACCTACGCGAAGCTGCGTCGTTACGAAATCAGCATCTTTTAATGCTTCGCGGCGATCAAGCGTTAAATGTACTTCAATTGGTAAACCTGATTTTTTTACCATACGTTTCGCTAAGTTACCAACGATTTCTAACTTTTCTTTTCCCGCCTCAATATCTACTAACCAAATTTCACGAACAGGAAGCTCATCATAACGTTTAATAAATCCTTCAATTAACTCTGGTGTATAACTAGATCCACCACCGATTGTAGCAATTTTAATTCCAGTCATGCTTTATTCCCCTTTCGCTTCTAATTTTTTATAAAGGTCAATAAATTCTGCCGCCAATTCTTTTACTGTAATCGCATTCATTAAATGATCTTGTGCATGAATTAAAAGAACACTAATCTCTGTTTTTTCTCCTCTTGCTTCTGATTGTATGAGCTCTGTTTGGAAATGATGCGCTTCATTAATCGCTTCTTTCGCCTTCACCATCGCTTCATCAGCCTCTGCCATTTTCCCCTGTTTGGCAAATTGAAGTGCCTCCATTGCAAAGCTTCGTGCATTACCACTATTTAAAATTAATTGGAATGGAATTTGTTCTGCTGTAGTCATCATAATTACCGCCCTCTCTATTATGGTTCAACCGATTGAAATACCCCTTCAGTTTGAACATTTCTATTACATTATTATTTTATGAATGATAGTTTGGTGTTCTTGTAGATGGATTTCATCTTTTTGAACATGATATAAAGGTAGTTGTTCTCACAGACAATCTTATCTGCGAGAACAACCTTTATGTTACATAGGTACAGAGTTGTTATTTCCTTGTGCTGCTGCTTTTTCAGTACGAACAACAGAACGATCGCATAATACAACAAATGGATAATAGATTACCATCGCAATTACAAAGTTGAATAACTGTAGGAGTGCACCTGAAAGATGTCCACCTGTTACAAGATAACCACTAATAATTGGTGGTGTTGCCCATGGAATCATCCCAACTGTTTTTGGTACCCAGCCAATAGATATAGCTGTATAAGAAGTAATTACTAATACAATTGGTGTTATGATAAACGGTAAGAATAAAATTGGATTTAAAATAATTGGTGTACCAAAGATTACTGGTTCGTTAATGTTAAATGCACCAGGACCAATTGATAAACGAGATACACTGCGTAATTGTGCACTTTTCGCTACAATTAACACAACTACTAAGAACGCTAATGTTGCACCAGAACCACCAAGATATACGAAAGTATCAAAGAATGGTTTTGTAACAATGTTTGGAACATCAAATGCAGATGTACCACCTTTGAATAACTTCATGTTTTCCTCTAATGCCGGTAAGTATAATGGCTCAATAATACCACCAACGATATTTGGACCATGTAAACCGAAGAACCAAAGAAGATGAACAAGGATTACAATGATAATTGCACTTGGTAATGTCCCTGCTAAACTTTGCAGTGGTGATTGAATCGTATTAAAGATAAATTCATGAACACTTGTACCAGCTAATTTCACTGCTAATTGAATACCTGCAACTACTGTTAAGATAACAAATGCTGGAACTATAGCTGCGAACGATCTTAAAACTGCTGGTGGTACTCCATCAGGCATTTTAAATGTAATGTTTCTTTGTACAAAAAAACGGAATACTTCAGTAACAAGGAGCGCCACAATAATTGCTACGAATAACCCTTGTGCACCTGTCCAAGCTAAGTTCAATCCGCCTTCTTTCGGTGTTGTTGGCGTAAGAATAATTAACGCACCAAATGAAATAATACCTGCTGACAAACCATCAACGCCGTAAGATTTTGCTAAGTTATAACTTGTTGTAAATGCTATGATTAGTGCTAGAATTGCGAAAGAACCAGTCCACATTCCACCGCCAACTTGTTTCCACGTTTCACCAAACAAACCTTTCATGAACTCTTGGAAAGTTTCAGACGGAAAACCATTAATTAGTGATGCCAATGCACCAACTAAGATAAGTGGCATAACTGCAATAAATCCGTCACGGATCGCAGCTAAGTGACGTTGCGATCCGATTTTACCAGCGACAGGAACAATATATTTCTCCATGAATGCAATAAACTTTTGCATTTCGCTTCCCCCCTAATTATTTTTTAAGTGTTAACGCGTGATCTAAAACTGCTTCTCCATTCATCATGCCGTAGTGCATTGGATTGATAACGTCGATTCCAACGTTTCTCTCATCAGCAAGCGTTTTCATTGAAGAAAGCATGTAACGAACTTGTGGTCCTAGTAATAATACATCTGCTTGATCGATATTTGTTTTTACTGCATCCCCAGATACAGCCCAGATCTTTCCTTCTAGACCGCGAGCTTTTGCAGCCGCTTCCATTTTTGTAACTAGTAAACTTGTAGACATCCCTGCTGAGCAACATAATAAAATATTCATTTGAAAATCCCCCTTGTGTAGTATAAAAAATTTATGTTTATTTATTTTTCTTTACGCTATTTATTAATGCAATTAGCGTGCCAACTTTTTAAAACCACTAAAATCAGCACTTTTTCGACTGTTTTCTTTGTGTGTTAGCGCTTTCAATTAGTGTGCCACCTAAAAAACACACAGTGTGTTATAAAACAACACGCTTTTAACACATAACTGTATGAAAATAGATTAGTGTTTAGTTGTCTAGTTGTATTTAAAACAAAAAATACACTAAAAAAATTTTTTGCGCGTGAAAATCTAGTAAAAATAAACCTCTCTTCAATACACTCTTCTATCTATTGTCCAAGCCAACTCTACTAAATTACATAGAATAGAATAAAATAACACAATTCGAAAGGGGATTCCTATGCCAAAACATAGAAAACAGAACAAAATAAAGATTTATAGAATAACAAGCTATAAAAAAGACAAGCGCTCTGAATTAGACTCTGATAAATTTGAACTAGAACAACAGGAAATGGAAAATAAACAAGACAAGCAGGATAAACAGGACAAGCAAGATAAACAGGATAAGCAGAACAAACAAGAACAATCGGAAAATGTAATCATAGTACCCACAAATTCACACAGCTTAGATATATGGGATGAAATTTCTCTTAAAGAAATACAAGCTGGTGAGCATACAAATTTATTTGCAGAACAAAGTAATTATCAAAATATTACTTTGTTACAAGTAAGTGATGTCCGTTTATATTTGGACAAGCAATTACAATTTAGTTCCGTCGATGAGCAAATTTATCATGAAGCACTTGTTCATCCAATTATGTCAAAGGTAATTGATCCAAAACGTGTTCTTATATTAGGTGGTGGCGATGGTCTTGCTTTACGAGAAGTTTTAAAATATGAAACTGTGCTACATGTAGATCTTGTTGATTTAGACGAGGCAATGATTAATATGGCACGTAATGTTCCGGAAGTAGTTTCTTTAAATCAAAGTGCATTTTTTGATAGTCGTGTAAATGTACACGTATGCGATGCAAAAGAATTTCTAAATTCTTCTTCCTCTCTATACGATGTAATTATTATTGATTTTCCTGATCCAGCAACAGAAGTTTTAAGTACTTTATATACAAGCGAACTTTTTGCTCGGATAGCTACATTTTTAACAGAAGATGGAGCATTCGTCTGCCAATCTAATTCACCTGCTGATGCACCTCTTGTATATTGGAGCATCGGTAACACAATCGAACATGCTGGATTGACTGTGAAAAGTTATCATACAATCGTTCCTTCTTTCGGAACTGACTGGGGATTTCATATTGCTGCTAACTCTGCCTATGTACTCGATCAAATTGAACAATTATATGTTGTGCCAACTCCTCGAACATTACCTTCTCTTCTTGCTCCTTTGTTTCAATTTCAAGAAGAACATTTAGAACAACGTAATCTCGCTCTTTTAAACTCAGAATCAAACCTTATCCTACATCAATGTTACAAAAAAGAAATGGAGTTTTGACGATATTATAGTGAGGAGTGCTACTTTATGGAATACTCTACTTTCGGTAAGCATATAATAGTAGATTTATGGGGAGTGGACTTTTCTTTATTAGATGATGTTCACTTTTTAGAATATCATTTAGTTACTGCTGCTGATCGCTCTGGTGCCCATGTTTTAAACGTAAGTACAAAAGAATTCGATCCGCATGGCGTTACTGTTTTAGTTTTACTATCTGAAAGCCACCTTTCTATTCACACTTATCCAGAAAAAAACTTTGCAGCCATTGACTGTTATACGTGTGGTACGACCGTTGAACCGCAAATAGCGATTGATTATATCGTAAGTATATTAAAACCAAATGAGATGCATATAAAAAAGCTAATCCGTGGTATAGGGGAGATTGTTACTACCGATTAAATATCACTCTTACTCATTTGTAAAAAGGAGGATTATAAATACCATCAGTGGAACGAACACTCCACTGATGGTACAGACACATACATAAAAAAACCTTGCATACGCAAGGTTCATTCAGACATCGACATCTTCCTATATAATTCTACAAATTCACTCGCTAATTCCTTCACCGTTATTGCATTCATTAAATGATCTTGCGCGTGCACCATCAGAAGGGTAACTTCAGTCTTTTCACCACCAGCTTCTTTCTGTATGAGCTCCGTTTGTACACGGTGCGCCTCTTTCAATTCCTCTAACGCTTCTTGTAATTTAGCTTCTGCTTCTATAAATTCTCCACGCTTTGCGCAATCAATTGCTTCCATTGAACAACTTCTCGCATTTCCCCCATGCAAAATTAAATGAAAAGCCTTCGTTTCTATCGTATCCATTTTAGTTCTTTACTCCCCCTTTTCTTCCGCCAACTTTTGTTTATCCCATATTTTTAAGAACGGTAAATAAATGAAGAATGCAAGCGCAAAATTAACAAGTTGTAACACAACACCTGAAATTTTCCCGCCTGATCCTAAATATCCACTAAAAAGAATAGGTGTCGTCCAAGGTACAGCAGCTCCGCTCGGACGGGCAACTAACCCCCATTCCATCGCAAAGTAAGAAACAATCGTTAACACAACCGGAACTAATATAAATGGAATTAATAAAATTGGGTTCATGACAATCGGCATACCAAAAGTTACCATCTCATTAATATTAAATATACCAGGTGCAATTGACAATCTACCTAAACTTTTTAATTGCTGACTTCGTGCAAACAATAACATTCCAATAACTAAAGCAAGTGTCGCACCAGATCCGCCCATATAAATCCATAAATCAAAAAACTGTGCAGTAATCGTATTTGGTATATCTTGCCCTGCTTGGTAAGCAACTCGGTTTTGATCCATTAACGACAACCAAACCGGACTCATTACACCACCAACAATAGTAGCTCCATGAATTCCACATGACCAAAGAACATGAACGAGAATAACAGCTATTATTGCACCCCAAAGACTAGCACCAAGTACACTAAGTGGTTCCTGTAAAATTTGCCCCACAATATTATGGATACTGCCAAAAGAAGTATTTTCTATAATTAAGCGTAAAATCCAAATAACCGTTACAACAATAAATCCTGGAACAAGCGCGGCAAATGAACGTGTCACAGCTGGCGGAACTGTCTCTGGCATCTTTATAATTATCTTTTTTTGTACAATAAACCGGTAAAGTTCAGTAGATATAAGTGCAATAATCATTGCTACAAATAACCCTTGGCTTCCCATTAATGCAGCTGGGATAGCACCTTCTACAAGTACACTCTCTTTTGTACTTGGTATAATATATGCAACTTGAAATGGCGTCGCAAGTAAAAATGTCACAAGCGACAATGCCCCGGATGCTAAAGCGTCCACTTTATAATATCCTCCAAGTCTGTAAGCGATTCCAAAAACAGCTATTAAAGCCATTATATTAAAAGTTGCACTAACTGGATACCCTAAAGCCCTCTGCCAATTCTCCCCAAACAAACCTGCCATAAAATCATTATAGCCTGGTATTGGTAAAGCACTAATGATGAGGAAAAATGATCCTATAATTAAGAAAGGCATCGTCAATACAAGTCCATCACGAATCGCTAGCAAGTGCCTCTGTTCTGCAACCTTCCCTGCTACTGGCATTACATATTTCTCTAAAAACCGTACCATGTATTCCACTCTCCTCATGGTTTCATTAACAAAGCTGCTTGCAGGATTGCTTCCCCATTACAAAGCCCGTAATGGACGGACTGAATGACATCAACAGGTATCCCTTTCCCTTTACATAACTCTTTCATTTTCGGTAATAAATAACGTACTTGTGGTCCAAGTAAAAGTACATCAGCTTCATCTATGTGACTATTTACTTCAGAACCTGATACTGCCCAAATCTTTACCTCTATCCCTCTTGCCTCTGCTGCTTTCTCCATTTTCGTAACAATTAAACTGGAAGACATTCCCGCTGCACAGCAAAGTAAAATATTCATCCCTTTTCCCCTCCCCCTTTTTCCAAACCTAAGTTACGGTGCATCCTTTGCCACCACTAGGTTACAAATATATATGTCTAGATTTCCTGCTGTATGCCGAGCTTAAAAACAAAAATTTCTCGGTTTTCACGCTATTCCATCTATCGGTATTTTCCTAGCAAAGAGGGCTCTAACTCGCTATAATAATTCAGTATGATTTTTTTAATTGATAGGAGGATATATTTATGAAGGCATATCGCTTTCCGCTTATTTTATTATCTTCTATCCTAATTGGTGGTTTCATTGGTTATTTCATGGGTGCCGATGCAGTTGCTTTAAAGCCGCTTGGTGACATTTTCTTAAACTTAATGTTTACGATTGTTGTACCTTTAGTGTTCTTTAGCATCGCGTCATCTATTGCTAATATGGATGGATTAAAACGTTTCGGTAAAATTATGTCTAGTATGGCTGGAACTTTCTTATTTACAAGTATTTTAGCTGCTATTTTTATGATTATTGTCGTGAAAGTATTCCCGCCAGCACAAGGTGTTGTATTAGAACTAACACAACCTGACAAAGCTGAAAAAGCTGTTAGTGTTGCGGATCAAATTGTTGGTATTATAACAGTATCTGATTTCTCGAAGTTACTATCTCGTGAAAATATGTTAGCTCTTATTTTCTTCTCTATTTTAATGGGGGTTGCAACTTCAGCAGTTGGTGAAAAAGGAAAGCCATTCGCTACATTCTTACAAGCTGGTGCAGAAATTCCAATGAAAGTTGTATCTTTCATTATGTACTACGCTCCAATCGGACTTGCTGCTTACTTCGCGGCATTAGTTGGTGAATTCGGACCACAACTTCTTGGAACTTACTTCCGAGCAGCAATGGTATACTATCCAGCGTCTCTAATTTACTTCTTTGTATTCTTCACGTTCTATGCATACCTTGCGGGTCGCAAACAAGGTGTACAAATATTTTGGAAGAACATGGTCTCTCCTACAGTTACATCACTAGCAACTTGTAGTAGTGCTGCTAGTATTCCAGCGAACTTGGAAGCAACGAAGAAAATGGGTATCTCTTCTGACGTTCGTGAAACAGTTGTCCTTCTTGGATCTACACTTCATAAAGATGGATCTGTTTTAGGTGGCGTATTAAAAATTGCTTTCTTATTCGGTATTTTCAACATGGAATTCGAAGGACCGAAAACATTAGCAATTGCACTTGTTGTTTCTCTATTAGTAGGAACAGTAATGGGCGCTATTCCAGGTGGTGGTATGATTGGTGAAATGTTAATCGTTTCTCTATATGGCTTCCCGCCAGAAGCATTGCCAATTATCGCAGCAATTAGTACAATCATTGACCCTCCTGCAACAGTGTTAAACGTAACAGGAGATAACGCTTGTGCCGTAATGACAGCTCGCCTTGTAGAAGGTAAGAACTGGATCAAAAATAAATTTGCTTAATGAATAGAAAGAGGATGCTCCAACCGAGCATCCTCTTTTTTTGTTGCTAATCCATTCCGCCACAAATTTGTTATAATCTTCACAAATATTCTACATCCATTATCCATTCTCCGTACTATAATCATGTATGGAAAAGGAGATGGATCTAATGACTCAAAGCGCACCAGAATTTAAAGTTTTGCAAAGCATTGCATTCCTTGCTGTCGTTTTGCAAAGTTCCTTATTATATACAATGAATCAAGGAAATGTTTTACTTGAGCAATCCCTCATTATGGGCATGCTATTTAACCTTGCAAAATTCTCAGCACCTGCATTCATATTTATCGTCGGCTTTCACTTAATTCGGCAATATACGAAGCAACTGGCCTACACAGAATATATTTATGAAAAAGCCGCACATTTACTCATTCCTTATTTCTTCTGGTCTATTCTTTACTTATTAACAACAAACGATATGATTACACTACAAAGCGGAATCAAAAGTTTTTTACTCGGAACAGCCGCGCCCCATCTTTGGTACGTTATTATGATGTTCCAAATTCACTTATTGTTCCCTTTGCTATGCACACTATTTTATTGGTTTCAAAAACGAACAGAAAATAAAAAAGACATATATAAATATATGACCATCTTTGCTTGTCTATATTTTCTCTTAATGTGGTATTCTTCCCACTACATTTTTAATGGAGAGAAATTGACTAACTCAACCATTTTACATTATACAGATCGTTCCTTCTTCTTCTACTCATTCTATTTCGTCATGGGAGGAATCGCTGCTGTCGCACTAAAAGCGTGGCGTACATTTGTCATGAAACATATCCCGCTTATAACAATGCTATTTTTCGTCTTATTTCTATTCATCAATTATGAGTTATTTAGTTTTTACGGAGCAAACTCTATTCATTTAACCGTTTCGACTTATTTAAAACCGTCTATGTTTTTATATATCGTATGCGAAATTATTATACTTTACGTGCTGTCTATTACAATCGTACAACGACGAGGTTTCTTATATAAAGCTTTACGATTTATTGGGAGTTACACGTATGGTGCTTATTTAGCTCATTTTTTCTTCTTGCAACTATGTACAAAATTTCTTTCTTTATTCACACTGCAAGAAAACACAATATTATATAGCTTATTATTATTTACAATAACGGCCACAATCTCGATTTCAGCAATGGTCATTTGCAGTACACTACCATTTCATACATGGATTACAGGGCCTTCCCCTACGACAAATATGAAATGGGCTAAGATTGTACTTCGGAAAAATCACGAAAAAGTATTCAAACCATATCTTTGATATAATAGAATTCCATACAAGAAAAGAAAGTAGGACACACCTATGATTAATCAAATTGGACAAATTATGTTATATGTAAATAATCAAGATGAAGCAGTACAATTTTGGACTGAGACAGTAGGATTCCAAATTATTGCGGAAGAAAATAACGGACAAGGCTTTCGCTGGATTGAAATTGCACCAACGAAAGAAGGAGGCACAAGCATCGTCCTTCACGATAAAGCGTTAATTGCGAAGATGCAACCTGAATTAAACTTAAATACACCTTCACTTATGTTCTTCTCTAATAACTTAGATCAACTGTATAAAGATCTTTCTGAGAAAAACATTACAGTTGGACAAGTTGTAGATTTACCTACAGGTAGAGCATTCAACTTTGCTGATAATGAAAACAATTACTTTGCGGTAATGGAGCGTAAATAAAAAAGAAGCTATCCTAAAAAAACGGATAGCTTCTTTCATTTTAAGAAACTTGTTCTGCATTCGTTTCCCTATGTTGTATATGACTCGTAATCCAAGCAATTCCGCCAGCAACAACGAGATAGCATAACAATATTAAAATTTGTATTTTGATGCTAGTCTAAATGATAGACACACCGAACAGAGAGTTTATACTAAAAACAAATAAACAAGTTCGAGGTGTCTT
>NZ_JAEHBI010000054.1:0-34080 GCF_016483705.1 Bacillus cereus group sp. N6 | reverse complement strand
ACTTTCCCCATGTAGACACCTCATTTGGTTCATTTTTTATTATAGTAACCTGTGTCTACTTTTTAGTCTAACATCAAACACGATGAAGCACTAACTCGTGTAAATTTGATTGAATTGTATAGATTTAGTTAAGTTTATCGTATCGGAGTGCAAACTTATTTATGAACAAATGGATCTTGCTTATAATCTTATTATTTCCACCACTGTACATTCTTTATATGACGTTTCGAATGAAGAAAGTTGCTCGTGAAAAATTGAGTAATCACTCTCCGTACGTTCTTATTTTAGGCGCAAAGTTATTTGGAGATAGACCGTCTTTATCTCTTCAAAACCGTTTGGATGTAGCGTTGGAATATTTACATTCCCATCCTGAAGCGAAAGTAATTGTTTCAGGTGGTCAAGGGGAAGATGAAGATATACCGGAAGCTCATAGTATGAGAAACTATTTAATGGTACATGGTATAGATGAGAGTCGTATTTTAATAGAAGATCAATCTACAAATACGTATGAGAATTTAAAGTTTAGTATGGATTTATATGATGTGAAACATGCGGTAGTTGTAAGTAATACGTATCATTTGTATAGGACCAAAATAATTGCAAAGCGTTTAGGCATGAAGATGGAGGCACTAGCTGCTGAAACACCAATGCGCTCTAAGAAAAAAATGTATGTACGTGAATATGCTGCAATAATGAAAACGATATTGTTCGACCGTTAGAGCTCAAATTTGAGCTCTTTTTTAATTATAAAGCGTATCATTTGAAATGAATGCCGTATTCCATCAAAATAAAGGAAACAACATTAAAGGAGCTGTATTTGTGATTCAATTTAATCATGTGTCAAAAGCGTATGAAGATGGCACGAAAGCAGTGGATTCATTGCATTTAGAAATTAAAAAGGGAGAATTTTTTGTTCTCATTGGTCCGAGTGGTTGCGGGAAAACAACGACAATGAAAATGATTAACCGTTTAATTGAAACGACTGAAGGATCTATTTTAATCGATGGAAAAGATATTCAACAATATAATATTAATGAATTGCGTTGGAATATAGGATACGTATTGCAGCAAATCGCTTTGTTTCCGCATATGACAATTGCAGAAAATATTGCAGTAGTTCCTGAAATGAGACAATGGAGCAAAGAAAAAATAAAAGCTCGTGTCGATGAGTTGCTACAGATGGTCGGGCTAGATCCAGACGTATATCGCGATCGTATGCCTGATGAATTGTCAGGAGGGCAAAAGCAGCGCGTTGGTGTCGTAAGGGCATTAGCCGCAAACCCGAAAATCGTTCTTATGGATGAACCGTTTAGTGCGTTAGATCCATTAAGTAGGGAACAGCTTCAGAAGGATATCGTACAATTGCAAAAAAAGATTCAAAAAACAATTGTATTCGTAACACATGATATGCAAGAAGCATTATCACTTGGAGATCGTATTTGTATTATGAAAGAAGGAAAAGTAGTTCAATTAGATACACCAGAAGGTATTATACATAATCCGAAAAATGAATTTGTAGAAGAGTTCATTGGAAATCGTGGACAACCTTGGTATGAGGGGAAAAGTATAGAAGATGTATTGCCACTTGATGAAAGTATACGGGTAGAAGGGGATGCACTATCATTGCATTCTTCTTTACAAGAAGCATTAGTTCGTGTACGAGCTGACGAAGTCGTTCCAGTTGAAGAAAATGGTCAATATGTTGGAGCTTTAACAAGTCGTCATATTGTTAATTACATTGTTGAACAAATGAAGGAAAGAGGCTAAACAGTGACTGATTTTATACAAACGTTCCAAGAGCGAAAAATAGAATTACTAACTGCATTAAGTGAGCATTTACAAATATCGCTTATTTCACTATTTTTTGCAGTAATTATTGCGGTGCCACTTGGCATTTTATTAACGAGAAAACAACGAATGGCTGAATTTATAATAGGAACTTCTGCGGTTATGCAGACAGTGCCATCACTTGCATTACTCGGACTTTTAATTCCGTTAGTAGGAATTGGAAAACTCCCAGCCATTATTGCATTAGTTGTGTATGCACTATTACCTATTTTACGAAACACATATACAGGAATAAGGGAGTTAGATGAATCTTTAATCGAAGCAGCGAGAGCTATGGGGATGAATAGCTGGAGAAGACTGTGGAAGGTAGAGCTTCCTCTTGCATTACCAATTATTATGGCCGGTATTCGTACGGCGATGGTATTAATTGTTGGAACAGCTACATTAGCAGCTCTTATAGGTGCTGGTGGGCTCGGAAAACTCATATTACTTGGTATCGATCGAAATGATCATGCGCTTATCATTTTAGGGGCCGTACCAGCCGCGTTACTCGCTTTATTCTTTGATGTAGTACTTCGAGTGCTTGAGAGTCCAAAACGCTCTTCTAAGCGTATTATATTGACGATATGTATTACTTGTATAATGATTGCTTCTCCCTTTCTTTGGAACACACAAAAGAAAGATATTGTTATTGCCGGAAAACTTGGATCAGAACCTGAAATTTTAATTCAAATGTATAAGCAGCTTATTGAACAGGATACCGATTTACACGTAGAATTAAAACCAGGTCTTGGAAAAACAGCATTTGTATTTGAAGCATTGAAATCAGGAGAAGTAGATATATACCCTGAGTTTTCGGGAACAGCTTTATCTACTTTTGTGAAAGAAGAGCCAAAAAGCACAAATCGGGATGAAGTATATGAGCAGGCTCGCATTGGAATGGAAAAGAAATATAATATGGTTATGTTGAAGCCGATGGAGTATAACAATACATATGCACTAGCTATGCCGAAAAAAATAGCAGATCAAAATAATATAAATACAATTTCTGATTTAGGAAAAATGGCACAGGATGCTAAAGTAGGATTCACATTAGAATTTGCTGATCGTGAAGACGGTTATAAAGGAATGCGAAAATTATATAACTATAAGTTTTTAAATGTGAAAACGATGGAACCGAAACTACGTTATAGTGCAATTCAATCAGGGGATGTTAACGTAATCGATGCATATTCAACTGATAGTGAACTTGAGCAGTATGGACTGAGAGTGCTAAAAGATGATAAAGGGTTATTCCCACCGTACCAAGGTGCACCATTATTAAGAAAAGAGACGTTACAGAAATATCCTGAACTTGAAAAAGTATTAAATACATTATCTGGGAAGATTACAGATGAAGAAATGCGAAAAATGAATTATGAAGTAAATGTGAATGGAAAAAGTAGTGAAGAAGTTGCGAAACAATTTTTACAAAAAGAGAATTTACTTCGTTAATTTTACAAGAAATATACAAATTTATATGTATGAAATGACCGTTCATTACAAAATGAACGGTTTTTTTGTGCATACTTATACATTTTTTCAAAAAAGTATTCCATTTTTCTTCATTTTCTTTTAGAATAAGTAATGTTTTCCTGAAAAAATATAAGAGAAACGTCTATTAGAGAAAAAGGTGACTTTAATAGTTGAACGAACATAACACCTAGAATGACAGATGGGGTGGTACAAATAGAAAAGAAGTTAGGGTTTTTTCCATTAATTGCATTAGTAGTCGGAACGATGGTTGGTGGCGGTGTTTTTAGTTTACCGCATGATTTAGCAGTAGGAGCAAATAGCGGCTCTATAATAATTGGTTGGTGTATTACAGCGATGGGAATGATTCCACTCGCGCTCGTATATCAAACGTTAGCAAGACAAAAACCGGAGCTTGAGGGCGGAATTTATAGTTATGCACGCGCTGGTTTCGGAGAATATATCGGATTTAACAGTGCTTGGGGATATTGGCTAGCAGGAATTTTAGGAAACGTTGCAACAATCATGTTACTTTTTAGTACATTAGGTTATTTCTTCCCCATTTTTAAAGGTGGAAATAATGTTGCGTCTATTGTTGGTGCATCACTTTTATTATGGACACTTCATTTTCTAATTTTATTTGGAATTCGTGAAGCATCTATTATGAATGTTATTGCAACGATAGGGAAATTAGTTCCAATCGTATTATTTATTGTTGTAATGGTAACAGCGTTTCGCTGGGATACATTTACACATGATTTTTGGGGAGAAGGAACTATATCAGTTTCCTCTATACTTGGTCAGGTGAAAAATACAATGCTTGTAACTCTTTGGGTTTTCATTGGGGTTGAAGGAGCGGTTGTATTATCTGGTAGAGCGAAGAATAGCCGAGATGTTGGTAAAGCGACAGTACTTGGACTTATTTTAGTAATGTCTATTTATATTTTAATTTCTGTCTTGTCTATGGGAGCGATGACAAGAGGAGAGCTTTCCGTGTTAGAAACCCCGTCAATGGGACATGTATTAGAACATGTTGTTGGGACATGGGGCGCTGTTGCGATTAACATTGGGTTAGTTGCTTCACTTGTAGGTACATTAATAGGCTGGTTTTTACTTGTTTCTGAAATTTCCCACGTAGCAGGAAAAGATGGCGTGTTTCCGAAAGTCTTTACGAAAACAAATAAAAAACAAACGCCACATATGGCATTATGGATCTCAAATGGCGTTGCCCAAATTATATTTATAATCGTTCTGTTTTCAGAATCAACATATCAAATTATGTATTTTATTGCTTCAACATCAATTTTAGTACCATATTTATTATCAGCGTTATTCCAATTTAAATTAGTTATTACAAACGAACTAAAAGATGCAAAAGTAAAAAACGGCTCGTTAGCTTTAATTGCTTCTACTTATTCTGTATGGCTTCTATATGCAGCAGGTTTGAAAAATTTATTACTTGTTTCAATCGTGTATGGAATTGGGATTATTGTTTACATGTATGCAAGAAAAGAAAAAGGAAATCGTTGTTTTAAAGGTATTGAGAGATATGTAATGTGGGCAATTGTTATCGCAGCTATCACATCACTTTATATGTTATTAACTGGAAATATAAAAATGTAAAAGTCCTTTTAAATAAAGGGCTTTTTTCTTTGTCTAGAGAATATTTAATACATAAGATATTCAGGAGGGATGAAAATGGAAGAAAAAGAACAGTTAACCAGAATTGTTGATTTAGCGAGTGAAGTAAGGAAAGTATTAGTGCAAGAATCCTTTTTTAATCATCATCCTGAACTACGAGGAGTGATTGAAAATTTAGCGAGTGCTGTAGAAAATTTGGCGGAATTACAGCAAAATACAGATGAAAACGCTGAAGATCGATTACGATATGTACTTGCTAAAATGAAAATTGCTCATAATGCCATTTTACAAGAGAAAAAAGCATTTCCATCTCATTAATATACGTTTTAATTTTGAACCTGGCGGATAACGTCAGGTTTTTTGTTTCTAGTTTTTCGTTTCTTTCATACACTAAGAATAGTATGAAAAAAAGAAGGTGACGAAGGTGAGATTACATAAAGCTCTTCAGCCAAGTTTTATAAAAAGAATGTACTATATGAGGTTTATCGGAAAGTTTACAAAAGCAGAGAGAGAGAAGAATGGAGAGAACTTCTTTGTACAATGCCTATCGCCAATACCATTCACGTTACAAGAGCAATTAAAAAATGAACCATACGTATTTGAAGGTTTATGTAGCAATAAAAAGAATGAAAAAGTCTTTTCGGAATTAAAGAAAAGAAAATTAGAAAAGCAATTGGTTATGTTTCGTCTCTATTATGAAAGAGGACATATATACGTGGAGTTAATTTGTGCAGAAGAACCACGAGAAATGGCCAATGGCTATAAAATGATTCCAGTACCTAAAGTTTCCGAATACAAAAAAGGAGAGTCTTTAGAGAGAAAACTTGGAAATGGCTATTTGTCATTTCTAATGCCAAAATATCCGAAAGACTTTGAGCCTCCCGAATTATTGTGGCACGATGGAAGGTTATATGGAAATATATCTTTAAAGTCATCATCAATTAGTTCAATCGCATATTTTGAACAGCAGCGGGAATGTAAGTATATAGACTTAAATGACTGGATGAAGTATGTGGAAATAGCGGTAGAAGATCAATTGTATTTTGTAAGCAATCACATGTATGAGCAATTAAAAAAACGAATGACTGAAGAAGGTAAGCATGTAGAAGTAGAGGAAATAAAAGTGCACAAGGATGAATGGGAATGGGATGAGCGTGAATCCGTCTTTTTACAGTATGTAAAAAGTTTTGTACGTAATAAAGGGCTATATTTGGATGAAACGGACATTTATAATTTCCATATAAGTACGAAAACAAATATGTTGACGATTCTAGGTGGTATACCAGGCGCTGGGAAATCCCGATTTGTGCAAGCTTATGCAGAAGCACTTGGATTACAGTATGGGGAAGAATTGGTTTGGATTCCGATTTCACCATCGTATCAAGAACCACATGATTTACTTGGTTACCTTCACCCAAATGGTACTTTTATTGAAAGTGAAACAAAATTAGTTAGGGCGTTAATGAAGGCAAAAGAAAATCAAAATCAACTATATATAATCGTTTTTGATGAAATGAATATGTCACATATTGAGCATTGGTTTACTCCATTTCTATCTGTTCTTCAACTTGAAAAGCAAAACCGTATTCTAAATTTGTATGAAGGTGTACAAGAAAAAGAAAATCCAATTCCGTCAACAATTGAAATTGGTGAAAATATTATATTTGTAGGTACAGTAAATTTTGATGAAACAACGAAAGAACTCTCAGATCGATTATTAGATCGGACGAATTTAATAACGTTACAAAAGATTCCG
Organism: Bacillus cereus group sp. N6; assembly: GCF_016483705.1. Classification (NCBI taxonomy): domain Bacteria; kingdom Bacillati; phylum Bacillota; class Bacilli; order Caryophanales; family Bacillaceae; genus Bacillus; species Bacillus cereus group sp. N6. Next base: position 27,383 of record NZ_JAEHBI010000054.1, on the reverse strand, counting down.
TTTTGTGAGATGTGTATGGAACAAGAGAAAATTGTATTACAACCACCTCTGAAAGTAACTGCAGGAGAATTTCGTATAAGCTGGGTCAGGAATAAAGCGATGATTGAGGTGTTTTCTGAAGAAGAGTTAGAACTATTAGATAAGTTACATGTTGTATTGTCATCACATGATATGTCAAAGGGAATTTCATTTCGATGTGCAAACGCAATCGCTACTTACTTGCAAAATATACCGTTCCAAAATAATCATTCCTATATGATCAGTAGAGAAGAGGGATTTGATTTACAAATCAAGCAACGTGTATTGACGAAAATAAGAGGTACTGAAATGATGGTTGGGTCTTTACTTTCTGAAGACGTAAAAAGGGGGGCGACATTACTACCTCTTTTGCAATCGCCACTTGCAAACAGAGTATCTACATTTGAACACTCTTTAGCATATATAAGAGAAAAGCGTAGAGAACTGGAGCTGTATGGCTATGCAAAATGAAGGGCGATATGAAACAGAAATCGTTGATACGAAAGAAACACTCCCTTTTGTATTAAAGTTAATAATTGGAACTGAGGCAAAGGGGGAATATATTTTATTAAATCGTCTTTGTACATCTACTACAGCATTAGTTCAATGTATTTATAAAGTACAAGAATTAAAACCAATTAGATTGCATTACCATTATGAAAATCCAATGAATATTACTTTTATATGGAATAAAGTATATGAGGGACAGAAAAATATAAAAGAGTCAAAATATGAAATAAATGAAAAAAAACAAAAGGTATTAATATATGAACATGGAAAAACGGAATTCTTTTATCCATGGCGTTGTGGATTATATCATTTTGAAGTGAATATAGAAGATAGAACGTATTATGGCGCATTTCAAATCGTTCCCAAAAATTTTTTTGATGATCAATTTGAAATGATTCAAAACTATGTAAAGTCAATTTTGAATGAGTTGATTTTAGATAGAGGTTATTATAAAAAGACTTTCTCTGCACTTAGTGATATTGAAGATTCTTCTTATTTAGTGTTACTTAGAAAGTTGCCGCAAAAAATGAAAAAGATAAAGCAAATTTTTAAGAAAATAGAATCGAGTTCAAAATTTATACATGAATATAAATGGGAAGAAAAAGAGCGGAAAGCAACGAGAAAAGGAGCCATAGTGGCGGAAAGAAAACCGTATGCAAAATATTATAATCGTAAGTTTATAGAACAAAAAAATAGTAAGGAAAATGCATTTCTTAAATTTAAAGCGATGCAATTTTATTTCTATTTACTTGAAGCTGAAAGTTTTTTGCGCCAAACAATTGAAATATTAGAAAGAGCAAAAAGGAAGAAATCAGAAGAATTTCAAGCTGTAAAAACGATTATACAAACAATTGAGCGTAATGGATCAGTGACCGATAGAGAGAAACAAAAATATAAAAATATTCATTTACTAAAAGAGGCGGATTTGCGAAAAAGCTCTATGAAGATACAAGAATATAAAATATTAGCGCACTTTGTACATGAAAGTGTACAATACTTTCAAACTTTAATGCATTCTCCATTTTGGAGAGAAGTTTCCGAAACAGGTAACATGTACTCACATAATTTACCGATACCACATCAACAACTACTACAGCATTTAGATGTACTTCCACAATATACAGAACAATCTCCATCTTTATTATTTGTTTATAAACCAACATTTTTAGTGTATGAATATTACGCTTTTTTTATCGTTATTTCCATGTTAGCGCAAATTGGTTTTGAGGCTAGAAATTCCATTCGTGAACAAATTCAAGAACATTTTTATGTAGATGGATTACAGGATGGAACGACAGTAGTTTTACACCGAGATGATATTAGAGTACATGTCGCATTTAATGATTTAATTGAAACTCATCCCCTTATTGCATTAAGTAAAGGGAGTAATTTTTATAATGGAGAAGATACGAAGAAGCCAGACATTCGCTTAGACTGTTATGTAAAGGAAGAAGGAAAATACGTATATCAATCTTCTATTATTATTGAAGTGAAGTATAGCCCAATGTACAACATTTTTCAGCACGTTGGAAATACGAAGGCAACTGAGCAAATGTATAAGTACTGGTCTATAAAATATGTAGAAGAACAGGATGGAAAGAGAGTCTATTATCGAAGGGCCATTTATGAAGTTATTTGTGTATATCCAGGAAGTCATATGCATAGTAAAAAAATTGAGTCTGGATGTGGTGTGTTCTTGCAATTATATCCATATAAAACGAAACAAGGGGAAGAGAAATTAGCCGGAAAACATGGAATGGTACAAATTTTTGAGAAGTGGTTAAAAAGCATGAAGAAGTAAAAAAATCCTTTTTTATAAAGGATTTTTTTAGATTAAGAAGAAATATATGCTGTATGGAAGACAGCTTTATACGATTTGAATTTGAAAGTAATATAAATATATTGTTAGAAGAACGGTACATGAGGGATAAAAGACGATTAAGATGGAATTTAATTCGTTTTGCAGAATATAATAAGTCATAAATATTTTTAGTTGCATACGAAGATTTGTTCTTATATGATAGATAGTGAAAGCGTTATCAAAAAACAGAGCGGCGATGGGAAAGGCGGGTAAATATGTTCCAGCGTGTTCAAACAAAAGAAGAACATTTTTGGTTCGAGCAACTATGGGGAGATTTTTGTGAAGAAAGAAACTTAATGTTCGTAGAACGTAATTTAAATCCATCACGATTTTTATTAATAGAAGATGAACATCATATTGGTACAGTAGAATGTATTAAGTATACGGAACCAGAGCAATCGAATTCTGAGTTTTTCTATCCGTTTTCTAAAAATGATTTAGTGAAAGATTTAAAAAATGTGTATGAAATAGGCAAGTTGAGTATTGCGAAAACGTCTCGTGGGAGAGGACACTTCAAAAGACTAACAGCTATTTTATTTATGCATGCATTAGAAACGAAAGCAGAATGGTATATTGCAGCAGTGACAAAAAGAATGTATATGTATTTATTAACACTCGGTTTCCCAATTGAACCGGTAGATAAGCCATTTCAGTTTCATGATACTTTACAAGGTGTACCAGTGCGAATTCATGCCCGAAAAGGGGCTACGCATTTGTATTCTTTAAAAGAATTTCGAGATGTGATTCAAGGGAATGCTCATGCACAGGCATTAATCGCAGAATACAGTAAGAATATTATGTTAACAAAATAAAGCGAAATGAATATATATAATAAAGAGAATACTATTTTAATATGAAGTCATTCTTCATGAAAAAAGACCCTTATTATTTTAATAAGGGTCTAAAAATTATAATCCAAAAATACTAAAAATCATTTTGCGGCGCTTCGGCTTCTTTTCTCGTTCATATGTTGGTTTTGAATCGGGAGTAATATATATTGGTTCTTCTTTCTTGAGGGAAGCTTCTAGCTTTTGAATTCGCTCTAACATTTCCTCCATTTCACGGCGATGTTGTAAAAGTTGGTACGTAACAACATCATTTGCCTTATCTTGCATTTGTTCTTCCATTCGATCTAGCCTTCTCGTAATAGTGTTTAATTGAGCTGCTAATTGCTCAAATTCATGTGATGATTTGTTTTGAACGATTGTATTTACTTGAGTTTTTAATTCTTCAACATCATTTGATGATGTTTTTTGAGTAGGGTGAGAGTTTTGAGACTGCTCTATTTGTGAAAGATGGAATTCTAACATTTGATCTAAATCTTCTTGTGTGAAAATAAAGTGACCATATTTATTTTTTTCTATCGTAAGATTTAATTGTTGTGCAATCCGGACAACAGCCTTTGGGCTAACACCTAATTTTTTTGCGATAAATGGTGTTTTATATTCCAAAATAATCCCTCCTATATATATCCTGTTGAATGATTTCGATCTATGAAGGAAGTTCCCTTCTAGTGTGACAAAAGAAGTGTGGAATCGGCAAAGAAAGTGTTTTTTCACGAAATGAACCTGTGAAGAATATATCGTTTATATAAAATGTTTTATCTTAAGATTTAGAACTATTTGACTAAGGGAAATGAATTAGATTATCATAATGATAAATATCTTTTTTATGTATGCATATAATATATAAAAAGGTGGTTGCTAATGTAGAATTTTTTTAGAGTATTAGAATGCTTACTTCACTTGAATAAAATTAAGTAGGAGGTGGCTTCCTTGCTTACAATGTAAGTAAGGAGAAGTATTTGGACATATATAGTATAAGTATAGTGATTGTTTTAATTGCCTTAACGGCATTTTTCGTCGCAGCAGAATTTGCAATTGTTAAAGTGCGAAGTTCACGAATTGACTATTTAATTGCAGAAGGAAATAATCGCGCAACATCTGTCAAAACAGTCATTACAAACTTAGACGAATATTTATCTGCTTGTCAGCTAGGAATAACAGTTACAGCTCTGGGGATTGGGTGGTTTGGTAAACCGGCGTTAAAGCAAATGTTTGACACGCTTTTTGTAAATTTGAACATTTCTACTCAACTAGCAGACATTTTTGCTGTAATTTTAGTGTTTTTGTTTATTACATTTTTACATGTTGTAATAGGGGAATTGGCCCCAAAAACATTCGCGATTCAAAAAGCTGAACAAGTGAGTTTGTTTGTTGCTAAACCGTTAATTTTCTTTTATCGTATGGCGTTTCCATTTATTTGGATCCTAAATGGGTCAGCTCGAATTATTACGAAGTTGTTAGGGCTGAAACCACCGAAAGGGCACGATGAGGTTCATTCAGAAGAAGAATTACGGTTATTAGTTTCAGAAAGTTACAAAAATGGAGAGATTAATCAATCTGAATATAAATATGTAAATAAAATTTTTGAATTTGATGATCGTATAGCGAAAGAAATAATGGTCCCCCGAACTGAGATGCATATTATAAGTAAAGAAATGCCTGCTGAAGAAGCTTTGCAAAAAATGTCTCGGGAAAAATATACGAGATATCCAGTTGTAGATGGGGACAAAGATCACGTAATAGGCTTTGTAAACTTTAAAGATATTTTCACAGATTTTGTGCAGCATAATGCAGTAAGTAATAAGAAAGTAGAGCAATATATTAGGCCAATCATTTTAGTTATCGACTCTATCCCAATACACGACTTATTTTTAAAAATGCAAAAAGAAAGAACGCATATTGCTATATTGATAGATGAATATGGTGGTACGTCTGGACTTGTTACAGTTGAAGATATTTTAGAAGAAATAGTGGGAGATATTCAAGATGAGTTTGATACGGATGAACAGCCAGAAATTCAACAAGTTAGTGAAACGAAAACAATACTAGAGGGAAAAGTACTTGTTAGTGAAGTGAATACGTTATTAGGTTTAACAATTGATGATAATGGTGTTGATACAATCGGTGGTTGGATTTTAACGAAGAATATAGAAATTGCTGAAGAGGATTTCATTGAAATTGAAAATTATAAGTTTTGTGTAAAAGAATTAGATGGACACTATATAAAGAGATTAGAAGTTACAAAAACTGTAGAATCAATTGTTATTTTAGAAGATGAAAAACAAATTCCATTTCAAGAACAAATTAGTTCGTAGACTCTGCTATATGGCAGGGTTTTTTTGAGCATAATATTTTTGGCAGAATAAGGGCTATGATACAATGGCATAAGCCAGACCTTTCACTAGGTGAAATATTGTTGTATACATATATTTGGAAGGAGAAGATTTATGAAAAAGCATTTATATATAAATGGAGATTGGAAGTCTGTAAACACTTATAAACCATTATACGCACCATATTCTGAAGAAACGTTAGCGGAAATTGCACAAGGAACGGAAGAAGATGTACAAGAGGCTGTTACTGCTGCAAAAAATGCAATGAAAAAAATGAATACATTATCTGCATATGATCGTGCGACTATTTTAGAGAAGGTTGCACAAAAAATGGATGAAAGAAGAGAAGAATTTGCAGAGATTATTGCAAAAGAGGCTGCAAAACCAATTCGTGCTGCGAGGGGAGAAGTAGATCGTACCGTTCAGACATACAAATTTGCAGCGGAAGAAGCGAAGCGTATATACGGCGAGACACTGCCACTTGATGCAGCACCTGGTGCAGATGGGCGTATTGCATACACAATACGAAAACCGATAGGGGTTATAGGAGCTATTACACCATTTAATTTCCCATTAAATTTAGTGGCACATAAAGTCGGCCCTGCAATTGCTGCCGGAAATACAGTTGTGTTAAAACCAGCTGATCAAACGCCATTATCGTCTTACGCATTAGTTGAATTATTTGAAGAGGCAGGATTGCCAAAAGGAGCTTTAAATATTATTTCTGGTCCCGGTTCAACTGTAGGTGAGGCGATAGTTACAAATGATGATGTTGCTTCCATTACTTTTACGGGAAGTCCGAAAGTTGGAATTGGAATTAAGGCAAAGGCTGGGTTAAAGCGAGTTACGTTGGAACTGGGATCAAATGCTGCTGTTATTATTGATGAAGATGTAGAATTAACAGATGAAGTAATTGAACGTGTAAAATGGGGAGCATATGTAAACAATGGACAAGTTTGTATTTCGGTACAACGTGTTTTTGTACATGAAAAGAGAATGGATGAATTTCTTTCAAAGCTAAAGATAGCGATGGAAACAATTATAGTTGGTGATCCATTGCTGGAAGAAACGGACGTATCGGCTTTAATTTCGAAAAAAGATGTAGAGCGAATAGAAATGTGGGTGCAGGAAGCTATTAAGGAAGGTGCTACTGTTTTATACGGTGGTAAGAAACGTGATGCAAGGATTTTTGAACCAACTGTATTAACAAATGTTCCAGAGTATGTATCTGTTCAGTGCCAAGAAGTATTTGGTCCACTCATGACAGTAAATACATTTAAAGAATTTGATGAGGCAATTGAGCAAGTAAATCATTCACGTTACGGTCTACAAGCAGGTGTGTTTACAAATAATTTGTTTAAAGCAATGCGTGCAATTGATGAGCTAGAGGTTGGTGGTGTCATGATTAATGATATTCCAACGTTTAGGGTAGATCATATGCCTTACGGTGGTGTTAAGGAAAGTGGTACGGGGCGTGAAGGAATTAAATATGCAATAGAAGAAATGACAGAAATGAAATTAGTGTGTATTAAAAAGTAAAGTAGAGCGAGCTTAAATATCCTAATAAAAAACGAGCTGGAAATGTTTACGATTCCATACTCGTTTTTTATTGTTTGTTTTACGTTTCTCGGAACGATTTAATTTAACCAAGTGTACCTTTTACTTCATTTCTTGCTTGAAAATAGCATCTTCTACATAAATTTGTTCTTTGTCAACAGCAGTGCTATGAGATAATACTAAACCGATTGGTGTTTCTATACCTTTATTTTGAACAATTGTAAAAGGAACATTTTTTTCATTTGCTAATTTAATGTATTTTGATAAATGTGGGTAAGCAATGCCACCATTTAGGAATATTTGTAATGATTGAGAAGAGCGCATGCTACTAGCTACTTCAGAATATACATTACTTTGCATTACTTGACCGATAGTTAAAGCGATTTCTACACGCTCACGTAACGTAGTTAAATACATATTACGTTCTTCTGGTTTGTTCTGCTTTTGGCCGTAAATGCCTTCTTGGAGATAATCTTCCACATTTTTATTTACCATATTTTTCACACCTTTCATTTTCTATTGTACGAAAGAATGAAGCAGGATGCAAAAAAAAGTCGCATCGAATGTAAAAAATTTTGAATGAAAGGAAGGAAAATGGAATGTATCAATCTAAACAATTAATAAGGACATTAAAAATTTTATCAACACATATTAACAAAATGTGACAATAATCTATTAACGAATCACATTTTTTGTGTTAATATTCAAAATATAAAGGGTGTTCGTCGCATGGAAATGGAGGGAATGGGGGTTTTTCCAATCGATAAGGATATTAAAGAAGTATTTTGTTCGCACTTGAAAAACAACAGGCACCAATTCGTTGAGAACTGGAAAAACAAAATGATAATTTCCGATAAAGATCCATTTAAACTAGAAGCAGTTCAAAATGGAGAGGATTTATTAGAGTTAATTATCGAACTTACTATGGAAGAAAAAGATATAGATTATCTTCAGCCATTATGCGAGAAAATTGCTATTGAACGTGCAGGGGCAGATGCGAACATTGGAGACTTTGTTTATAATGCAAATGTGGGAAGAAATGAACTTTTCGAAGCGATGTGTGAATTAGATGTTAGCGCACGTGAATTGAAACCGATTATGGCCCAAATACATACTTGTTTTGATAAATTAATTTATTATACTGTTTTAAAATACTCGGAAATTATATCAAAAAATTTAGAGGAAAAACAGCAATATATTAACGAAACACATAAAGAAAGGCTGACGATTTTAGGGCAAATGTCAGCAAGTTTTGTACATGAATTCCGTAACCCACTCACTTCAATTATGGGATTTGTTAAATTATTAAAGGCAGATCATCCAAGTTTATCTTATTTAGATATTATTTCGCATGAATTAGACCAATTAAATTTTCGTATTTCGCAATTTTTACTCGTATCGAAAAAAGAAATGTGGAATAAATCAGAACAATTTTGGCTTAATGATTTGTTTCAAGATATTATACAGTTCTTATATCCGAGTTTGGTCAATGCAAATGTTTCGATTGAAAAGAATTTACCGTATCCAATTCCACTTGTTGGCTATCGGAGTGAAGTGAGACAAGTATTTTTAAATATATTAATGAACTCAATTGACGCTCTAGAATCAATGAAAGAAGAACGGAAAATTATCATTGATGTATTTGAAGAAGATCAATCGATTCGAATTGTGATAAAAAATAATGGGCCAATGATTCCAGCTGAAAGTGTAGAAATGATTTTCGAACCATTTGTAACTACTAAAAAGTTAGGAACTGGTATTGGATTATTTGTATGTAAACAAATTGTAGAAAAACATAATGGGTCCATCATGTGCCGTTCAGATAACGAATGGACAGAATTTCAAATTGTATTTCAAAAATAAACAGTCTACACCAAATGAATGGTGTAGACTGTTTTAATTCGTAAGTATAACGGCTTCTAATTTAGGATCTTTAGTTGAATAACCTAAAAGTGAAATTGTATATATGATGTTCGGTTCGACTTTGAAATTCGGTATAGTTAGTAAGACGCTGGGATTATCGGCGAGTGAAACTTCAATATCTGCTGTACCAGGACTAACTTCCAAAAAATCTGTTATTTGTTTAAAGAGTACATTTTCAAATAAATGATCTCCACCTTTTAAATCTACATTTACAACAGGGGTATCTGGAGAAAAATGTGCAAAGCGTATTTTTGCTTGACCAGCTGGTAAATGTGTATTATCAAGCATAGGTTGTAATTGTAGATGATTGTCACTATTTATTGCGGCAAAAGTATAAGTGTGATTCCCCATTATTGGTACTAAAGCTGAAAAGATGGGAGTTTCATTTCCAACAGGGACAATATCTATACGGTATTTACCTTGCACTAATGTTAAATAGGGACTAAATTGTTTAAATGAAATATTTTTAATAACCTTTTGCCCGTTTACTAAAATGTCAACCGCAGGTGTATTGGAAGCAGAGTGAAAAAAACGTATGTGTGACGGTAAAGCAGCTTCTTGTGAATCTCTTTTTTCATACGCCTGTACAAGTTTCGTAAGCGCATCGTAATATTTCATATATAGTTCTACATATTTTTTCGGATTTTTAAATTGATAGTAACGAGCGAGCTGTTCGTAACGTGCAGCTTCTTGTCCATATTTTTCGATTTCAGATTGAGACATGAATATTCCTCCTTTGTCATCATTAAAACTATATGCTTAACAAGAAAGAGGTTATGCGAAAAAATTGTTTTTTGAAGGAGAAAAGTTGAAAATTAATAAAGAGTATTGCTTATGGATAAGTGTTTTTTAGGCGAAAGAGCCTTATAATTTTCTAGAGTATACAGCAATATATCATCTATGTTGGATGATGATGTACCGATTACAACGTATATTTCGAAATAAAAAACCTTAAGAGCGTATGAAGTAACATATCGAAAACATGTCCAAAAATCCTTAGAAAACTAGGGATTTTTTTAATAATGGGCAAATACACATACAAAGTGATAATTGTCCTACATAAATTATAAAGGAAAGGTAGTTTAAACATAAGGAAAGGAATAAAATATTGGGATGGGGATATCCAAAAAGGAATTGTGAATGGAGTTATGGACGATTTTGTGCTTTACGATGTAGGATGAATTTTGAATTTGTAACATTATTTTTTCTATTTACGTTAGCAAGTGGCAGTATTAACCGATAAAAGAGCGTCGTGCCGAACTGATTAATGTGGTTAATCGGTTCTTTTTTTATTGTATAAAACGGAGGAGAATGTATGTAAAATATAGGTTTCTATAAAAATAATTGCTATGCATTTAGTAGGATTAATTGTCGATATTTGTTTGAAAATATGCAATATAAAGTAGGAGAATAGGAAGGAGTTTAAAGGGAGTTTCGTCGAAGTTTACACAATGTCGGCAATTGAGGGAAGCTGATATTATGTTAAGAAAATATGTAGTGAAGCGTTTATTTTATATAAAGGAGGGTTATTGGAGCGTATAGATAAGGGTTGGTCTTCGTTTTAAGTTCTGAATTTTCTGTTTTCGAAATTAATATTTAGCACTCATTTGTATATTTTATAATAGTTTTTTGATAAAATCACTGCTTTCGCAGAGGGTTCTTTTTTATGAAAGAAACGTCAATTTTCTTCATATATATATACAAATTGGAGAAATGGGGGAGCGCTATGCGCGATTACTTAATTAAACCACTTGTTGGTCAGCCGTATCCAATGATTTCACATGGAAAAGGTGTGTATTTGTATGATCAAAACGGAAATAAATATTTTGATGGCTCGTCAGGGGCAATTACGGCAGGTATTGGGCATGGCGTAAAGGAGATTGCAGATGTTATAAAAAAGCAAGCAGAGGAGATTGCTTTCGTTTATAGATCACAGTTTACGAGTGAACCAGCTGAAAAATTAGCGAAGAAATTAAGCGATTTAAGTGTAGGAGATTTGAACTGGAGCTTTTTTGTAAATAGTGGTACGGAAGCAAATGAAACAGCTATGAAAATTGCAATCCAGCATTTTCAAGAGCGAGGTATTCAAGGGAAGCATAAAATTTTGTCACGATGGATGAGTTATCACGGTATTACGATGGGAGCCTTATCAATGTCTGGGCATCCACTGCGCAGACAACGTTTCGTGTCAATTTTAGAAGATTATCCAACTATTCCAGCTCCATATTGTTTTAGATGTCCGGTGCAAAAGGTATATCCAACTTGTCAGCTTGCTTGTGCGACTGAACTAGAAAGATCAATTGAAAGAATTGGTGCAGAACATATCGCAGCTTTTATCGCTGAACCGATTATAGGAGCAGCTGGAGGCGCAGTCGTTCCGCCGAAAGAATATTATAAAGTCATTAAAGATATTTGTAGTCATTACGATATTTTATTTATTGCTGATGAAGTAATGACAGGGCTTGGTCGTACTGGCGCATGGTTTGCGATGGAGCATTGGGGTGTAGAACCGGATATTATGACTCTTGGTAAAGGTTTAGGAGCTGGATATACACCGATGGCAGCGACGATTGTAAGTGACCGTGTTATGGAGCCAATTTTACGTGGATCGCGTTCTGTAATGAGTGGGCATACGTTAAGTGCAAATCCATTATCTGCAGCAACAGCTCTAGCTGTTATTGAATATATGGAGAAACATAATCTACCTGAAAAAACAGCAGAAAAGGGAGAGTATTTAATAAAAGGACTACAGAAAGTTCAGCAACAATCGACAATCATTGCTGATGTGCGCGGAAAAGGGTTGCTGATTGGTGTAGAGTTGCAACCGTTTACAAAAGCGTCGGAACTTATTTCGGTTGCAGCTAAAAATGGTCTTCTTTTATACCAAGCTGTTTCAGGGCAAGCAGGAAAAGAAGATAGTGCACTGCTTGTAGCACCGCCGATGACAACTACATATTCCGAGTTAGATGAATTACTTTCAATTTTTGCAAAAAGTGTAGAAGAAATGATGCAAAAAGGAGGGCATAGTATCGCATGACAACTATTACGAATACATTCGATAAATTAAAAGAGATAGAGGAAGTAATTTCTTTGTTCCACGATGATATGACATTAATGTTTGGAGGATTTGGGGGGATTGGATCCCCTCCATCTTTAATACAGGCGATTTTAGAAAAAGGAGTTACAAATTTAAATTTAATAGGAAATGACACGGGATTTCCTGATGTAGGAATCGGTCGTCTTGTTACGAATGAAAGAGTAAAATCATTAATTACTTCACATATTGGTTCAAATCCAAATGCAGGAAGACAGCTAAACGAAGGAAGGTTACAAATCGAGTTTTCTCCTCAAGGAACATTAGCAGAGCGTATTCGTGCTGGTGGTGTAGGACTTGGAGGTGTATTAGTTGATGTAGGTGTTGATACGATTGTAGAAGAGGGAAAACGTACAGTTGAAATGAATGGCAAGACATATTTAGTTGAAACAGCATTAACTGCTGAGGTTGCGATTGTATATGCGAAAAAAGCGGATCCGTTTGGTAATCTTGTGTTTGATAAAAGTGCTCGTAATATGAATCCTCACGTAGCTATGGCAGGGGATATAACGATTGTAGAAGCAGAAGAAATCGTTCCACTTGGAAGTTTAGATCCAGAAGAAATTGTTGTCCCAGGAGTATTTGTAAATTATATCGTACCGTCGGAAGGAGTGAATTGGAAATGGGTATGGGCGTAGAAGTGAGAGATAAGATTGCTAGGCGTGCGGCGAAAGAAATACAAAATGGTATGATTGTAAATTTAGGTATTGGTATACCATCGCTTGTACCGAATCATCTTCCTGACGATATAAACGTTATGTTTCATGCGGAAAATGGAATTGTAGGTATGGGACCTACGCCAAGAAAAGGGAATGAAGACGAAAATTTATGTAACGCAGCAGGTTTACCGACTTCTCTAATTACAGGAGCGAGTTATTTTGATAGTTGCACAGCGTTTGGGATGATTCGAAAAGGTTTATTAGACATAACGATTCTTGGTTCATTACAAGTAAGTGAGAATGGTGATTTAGCAAACTGGATTGTACCAGGAAAACGCGTTCCAGGTATTGGGGGAGCGATGGATTTGGCACAAAAAGCGAAGCGGGTCGTTGTTGTGATGAATCATGTCGATAAATACGGAAATGCAAAGATTGTTTCGGAGTGTACATTACCATTAACTTCAAAGAAATGTGTAGATTTAATTATTACGGATATGGCAGTTATGGAAGTGACGCAGGGTGGACTCGTTTTACAAGAATTAATGAGTCCATACACAGTGGAAGATATAAAACAACATACAGAAGCTGATTTCAAAATTGGCTCTAACTTACTAGTAATCGAATGAGGGGAGATGTAATATATGGAGCAATTAAAAAAGAAAATTTGTGATTATATCGAGAGTCATGAAGAGGAAAGCGTAAAATTTTTAAAACGATTAATTCAAGAAAAAAGCGTATCTGGTGATGAAAGTGGTGCGCAGGCAATTGTGATTGAAAAATTACGTGAGCTAGGTGTAGATCTTGATATTTGGGAACCTTCATTTTCTAAAATGAAAGATCATCCTTATTTTGTATCACCGCGTACAAGTTTTTCAGATAGCCCGAACATAGTGGCAACTTTAAAAGGAAGTGGCGACGGGAAATCTATGATATTAAATGGACATATTGATGTCGTACCAGAAGGAGATGTGAATCAGTGGGACCATCACCCTTATAGTGGTGAGCAAATAGGGAATCGTATATATGGTCGTGGAACAACGGATATGAAAGGCGGCAATGTCGCACTGATGCTTGCGATGGAAGCTATTATTGAATCTGGTATTGAATTAAAAGGAGATATTTATTTCCAAAGTGTAATTGAAGAAGAAAGTGGCGGGGCAGGAACATTAGCGACTATATTACGAGGATATAAAGCAGATGGTGTCATTATTCCAGAACCAACAAATATGAAGTTTTTCCCGAAACAACAAGGGTCCATGTGGTTTCGTCTACATGTGAAAGGCAAAGCAGCACACGGTGGAACGCGTTATGAAGGAGTAAGTGCAATTGAAAAAAGTATGTTTGTTGTAGATCATTTGAGAAAATTGGAAGTGAAGAGAAATGACCGAATTACAGACCCGTTATTTAAAGGAATCCCCATTCCAATTCCAATTAATATTGGGAAAATTGAAGGTGGGAGTTGGCCAAGTTCTGTTCCTGATTCATTAAATTTAGAAGGAAGATATGGTATTGCGCCGAATGAGACTATAGAGGCAGCAAAAGAAGAGTTCGAGAATTGGATCGCTGAATTAAATAATGTGGACAATTGGTTTGTTGAAAATCCTGTAGAAGTAGAATGGTTTGGAGCGAGATGGGTTCCTGGTGAACTAGAAGAAAATCATGAGTTAATTACAACACTAGAGCATAATTTTGTTGAAATCGAAGGGAATGAACCGATTATTGAAGCATCTCCGTGGGGGACTGATGGAGGTTTATTTACACAAATCTCAGGTGTACCAACGATAGTATTTGGTCCAGGAGAGACGAAAGTAGCACATTATCCAAACGAATATATAGAAGTTGATAAAATGATAGCCGCCGCAAAAATTATTGCATGTACATTACTAGATTGGTGTGAGGTGAAAAAATGAAATACTATGAATCTTTTAGAGAACAGACGAATGGCTATACAGTAGAAGGCGTTTTAGACTATTTTAATAAACGTATTCGAGTAGACCACTACACAGGAAATATTCAGAGGATTATCCAAACAATTGACGAATTAGCAGAGAAGCATTCTTTCACTAAATGTATTATTAAAGGAAAGGGAGAGCATGTTTCTACATGGCTCTCTTTCGGTTTTTTATTGGAAGCAACAATACCGCATTATTTTCAAGGTCACGATGCATACTTCTTCGTGAAATTTATTAATGATGAAAGACGAAATAGTATTCATTGGGCTGAGGAAGATACCATTTTAAGCGGTGTTAAAGCAAAAGAAGTAAAGGAAAAAATAGTACCAGAGAAATTTTTATTAAGAAAAGCGACAGAAGAGGATGCGGAAGAATTAGCGGCTGTCTTTGGAAAAGTATTTGAAGTTTATCCGACTCCTTTAAACGAAGCGAGTTATGTAAAACAAACGATGAAGGAAGACGATACAATATACTATGTGTACGAATTCGCGGGGGAAATAATTAGTACAGCATCTGCAGAAATGAATATAAAAGAAGGAAATGCAGAATTAACGAATTGTGCTACTTTACCCGAATATCGTAAGCATGGGTTTATGAAAAGTTTACTAATTAAGTTAGAAGAAGAACTGCAAGAAAAATCGATTTTCTGCTCCTATACAATTGCTCGATCGCTTTCTTTCGGAATGAATGCGGCCTTTCATCAGTTAGGTTATACGTATACAGGAAGACTGGCGAACAACTGCTACATTTTCGATAAGCTGGAAGATATGAATATATGGGTGAAAGATTTGTCTAAATAGTACGGTATAAAAAATAGAACGGAATCGTCATGCTTATAATCGCATATAGGTATGCCGGAAATTCGGCATGTGATTGCTGGATTTTCGGCAAAAGGGGGGATGACATTGCTAGCAGTTTCGACACAAGAAGTCATTGAAGCGATTTTGGGCAGTATTGATGAGGCTATACACGCAGTAGATGAAAATGGTATTACAATTTTCTATAATACTGTAGCTGCAAAACACGATGGGTCAAAAATTGAAAAAGTGTTAGGAAAACATTTGTTAGAAGCGTTTCCTTCTTTATCTAGGGAAACGAGTACGTTAATGAAAGTGTTAGATACAAAAAAACCAATCGTTCATCAAGTTCAGCATTATCAAAATTTAAATGGGGAAGACATTTGTACAGTAAATACGACGTTACCTATTTTTATAGATGGAAATATTGCTGGGGCTGTTGAAATTGCAAAGGATTATTCCACAGTTCAAAAACTTACGGATACAATTGTAGATTTGCAGTCAAAAATAAAGCGGTCATCTAGAAAAAAAGTAATTAAAAAGCATGTTGCATTTGAGACGATTGTGACGGATGATGCTCGATTTAAACAGACGAAAGAATTAGCACAAAAAGTAGCGCCAACTGATGCAAATGTTTTAATATATGGGGAAACAGGAACAGGGAAAGAGTTATTTGTACAAGCGATTCATGAAGCTTCTAAACGGAAGAACAAGCCATTTATTGCACAAAACTGCGCAGCTTTGCCAGAGTCGCTATTAGAAAGTTTATTGTTCGGAACGACGAAAGGTAGCTATACTGGGGCAATTGAACGAGCGGGATTATTTGAACTTGTAGATGGTGGGACATTGTTTTTAGACGAACTGAATTCAATGCCTCTCGATTTACAAGCGAAAATGCTACGTGTATTAGAAGATGGTGTTATTCGTCGAATTGGTGATAATAAGACGAGAAAAGTAGATGTTCGCGTTATTACTGCAATGAATCAGCCACCAGAAATATGTTTAAGAGAGAATAAAATTCGTACTGATTTATATTATCGATTAAATGTCTTTTCATTGTATATTCCGCCGCTACGTGAAAGAACTGAGGATGTCTTATTATTAGCGTCTTATTTTTTGAACGAATATAATAAAAGTTATAAAAAAGGTGTACTTCAAATGGATAAGGAAGCGAAAGAAAGACTACAAGCTTATCAATGGCCTGGCAATGTTCGTGAGCTAAAACATACGATTGAACATGCTGTCATTATTGCAGAAGGGGATACACTAACAGCCAATTGTTTACCGCGTACATTTCGGAAAGAGAATTTGCCAAAGAAGAAGAGCATATTGCCACTTAGAGAAGCACTTCATCAAACAGAAAAGGAATTAATAGATCAAGCGTTAATTGAAACGGAAGGGAATATATTACAAGCTGCAAAAATGTTAGGTATCCCTCGCCAAACGCTTCAATATAAATTGAGTAAGTACGACAAAACCGCCGAATAATTGGCGGTTTTTGTGTGTTTGCACCAATAAAAGAGCGTTTACATATATAAAAAGTAATGAATATGATAGTATGTATGGATTTTATACAGTGCTTACAAATATTTTTTCGTTTATGTAATAGCGTTCACCGTACATTTACTTATCAATAATGTAAAGTTGGCATAACTATTGCTTATATAAAGGATGAGCGTATAAAAAGGGGGAATAGCAATGTTACATGATGTATACAAACCAAATCGTCACTGGAAGGATATCGAGTTGTGGAAGGATGTTACTGAAGAGCAATGGAATGACTGGGTTTGGCAATTAACGAATACGATCAAAACTTTGGATGACTTAAAGAAAGTGATTAATTTAATACCTGAAGAAGAAGAAGGCGTTAAAATTTCAACAAAAACGATCCCGTTAAATATTACACCGTACTATGCTTGGCTAATGAATCCTGATGACCCACGCTGTCCGATTCGGATGCAATCTGTACCGATCTCGGAAGAGTTATATAAAACAAAATATGATTTAGAAGATCCGCTTCATGAAGATGAAGATTCACCAGTTCCAGGTCTAACACATCGTTACCCAGACCGCGTATTGTTCTTAGTAACGAATCAATGTTCTATGTATTGTCGTTACTGTACACGCCGTCGTTTTAGTGGACAAATTGGAATGGGTGTGCCGAAGAAACAATTAGATGATGCAATTGGTTACATTCGTGATACACCACAAGTACGAGATGTATTAATTTCTGGTGGAGACGGTCTTCTTATTAACGATAAAATTTTAGAATATGTATTAAAAAATTTACGAGAGATTCCGCATGTCGAGATTATTCGTATCGGAACGAGAGCGCCGGTAGTATTCCCGCAGCGTATTACAGAAAACTTATGTAACATTATTAAAAAATACCATCCAGTATGGTTAAATACACATTTCAATACTTCTATTGAAATTACAGAGGAATCGAAAAAAGCATGTGAAATGCTAGCGAATGCTGGTGTTCCAGTCGGAAACCAAGCAGTAATTTTAGCTGGTATTAACGACAGCGTTCCAATTATGAAAAAACTTATGCATGACTTAGTAAAAATCCGTGTACGTCCATACTACATTTATCAATGTGATCTATCTGAAGGTATTGGTCATTTCCGTGCACCAGTATCTAAAGGTCTTGAAATTATTGAAGGTTTACGCGGTCATACATCTGGTTATGCGGTTCCAACATTCGTTGTAGATGCACCAGGAGGCGGCGGGAAAATTGCGCTTCAACCAAACTATTTAATTTCGCAAAGTGCAGATAAAGTTGTGCTTCGTAACTTTGAAGGTGTTATTACAACGTATCCAGAGCCAGAGAGCTATATCCCAGGAAGAGCAGAAGGGTACTTTAAAGAAATCTATCCAAACTACGAAGAAAAACGTTCAGATGTTGGTATCGCAGGTCTTATGAGTGATAAGAAATTTAACCTTGTTCCAGACGACTTACAGCGTATGAGCCGTCGTAAAGACTATGAAGATAATGACACTCATGCATCACTAAAAGATAAACGTGATAAGCGTGATCAACTTAAAGATAAAAAGTATCAATCGCAAATGGCTAAATTAGAAGAAAACGACAAAAAAAATGAGGGTGATGCAGTATGAATTGTATGTGGTGTGACAGTACAGAAGCGAAAGAAAGCTTGAATACTGTATATTGGGAATTACCAGATGGTACGAAAGCCATTGAAATCCAAGAGACACCATGCATTTCTTGTTCCTCATGTGGTATGGACTATCAAGCAGATCAAACAGTGAAAGAAATAGAAGATCAATTGTTTCTAATTTATACGAAAGATTTACCAAAACAACTAACATATGAAGAATTAATGGGAAGACCACGTCTATTAAAAAGAAATTATTTCGACTTTTAACCAGCTTTTATGCTGGTTTTTTTCTTTTTTGCCTTGTATAATGTATCCAAGTTAGAAAGGCAGGGAATATTTTTGAAAAAGACATTTTACCACTATATGATGAAGCATCGTGCAGCTTTATTTAGTAATGAAGTATCGAATTTAGCAGAAGCAATGTATGATGATTTAAGCTTTCCAAAGCAATCTGAAGATTATGATGAAATTAGTTCATACTTAGAGTTAAGTGGATTGCTAGAAAGTATGTCTATATTTGATGAAGCTTGGGATTTATACATACAAGAGAGATAAGAACTATATGAATTTTTTGACGTGAAGCTAGTCTATTTGCTAGCTTTTTTTTACGTTGTAAATAATTTTTTTATACGGTGATATTTTTTATTGAAAAAATTTATGAATATACGCTTCTGTGATAAGCGTTTTTATGTAGGTTGCATATACTGTTATCAAAATCACGACGTCAAAAAAAGGAGAGATATAGATGGCGAGAAAAAAGCAACCTAAATATAACGTAGGGGACATAGTCGTGATTACGCTATATGGAACCGTTGGTAAAATCACAAATATGAAGGTTTTAGATGGAGTTTACGTTTACGAAGTCAATAATCACGATGGGTTTTACGTAGAGCAAACGTTGCAGCACGTTTCAGAGCAAGATATGAAAAAAGGTGAAACTGAGTGGATTGAATTAAATTATAATTTCACATTTGGTGATCTCGTGCAAGTAACAGGATACGATAAAGATGTGTTTCGAATTGTTGGTTTTCGTACAGAAGTATGGAGATATAAAAATGACGCATGGGAAGATACTATATACGAATTGTCACGAATTACGGATGGTGAATGGTTAGAAGCGGATGAGTCAGATTTAACGTTACTTGCTAATGCTCAAACGGCAAATGCAATTTTGAAGAAAATGAAACAAGATAAAGCTGGTATGAATAAATTAGATTTAGGAAAATTAAAGTCAATTAACAACTCAAAAAAAGTGAGTGTTAAGACAAATCGTCAAGAGATCATTGATGGATTACTTGATATTTATAACGATTATCAATTGTTATTCGATACATTTAAAGATGAAGAATACAAAATTGTTATGGATGTTGTTCATAATTATTTAGTTAAATTGACAGAGAAAAAATAGTTAACTAGAAAGAGAGAATGAATTGAACAACAACATATGCAGTATAAGGTATGCCTACAATTATTAAAAAAATAAAAAGCCATTTAATAAGAGAGTCTGCCCATTGATCTTCATGCATGAACTCTTCTTTTGTTTGCCCTACTTCTTGTTCTACCTCATATTGGTATTCCATAATTAAATCCCCCTTTTTGATAGCTTGTACTACCATCGTATGCATCTCGTCCAAAGGATATGACCTATAAAAAAAGAAAAACTATTTTTCTAATCTCATATACATAATTTTGAGATTTTTTCATAAAACAGAAATAAAGGAGTGATGCTCATGAAGGAAATTGAGGTCGTAATTGATACGGAAGAGATTGCGGAGTTTTTTTATGAGCAACTAATTGAAAGAGGGTACGTCCCAAAACGAGAAGAAATTGAAGATCTCGCAGATATTACATTTGAGTATTTATTAGAGAAATGTATGATTGATGAAGTTTTTGATGAAGATGATGAGTGAAAGTAACGGCGGGCTTAACTCGTCGTTTTTTACTCTTTACAAACTTGTCACAAATATAGTCGGAAATTATTGGTATAATTAAAAGAAAATTTTACTCAAGAGGTGAAGGGATGTTCAAAAAAATTATTGATTCTTTATTAGGTAGGAAAAAAAATCGTTCGTATTCTAGTAGTGATTATCGCCATAGAGGTCGCTCTTATTCAAGTAGCGATTATAAACGACGTTCATCTGGTTATGGGCATCAGCATTATAAAAGAAAACGTAAAAGTCGTAGCTTCTTTTCAAGTAGCTGATGAAATGGCGTCGTATACTAGCTTTATTTGATAGACCACTGCGAAAAAATACAATCGTTGCAGAACGTTATAAAATTGAATCAGTAATTGGAATGGGCAGTTATGGGGTTACATATGTCGTTAATGATTTACAAATAAATAGAAATAAAGTCTTAAAACAATTAAGACAGAGTAAACAAAGGTATGAGTCAGGTAGAAAATCATTTGAACAAGAGAAAATGATTTTACAAACATTAAATCATCATGCAATTCCTAGTTTATATGATCATTTCGTATGGGAGAAAAAAAGCTTTTTCGTGATGGAATATATGCCTGGTAAAAATTTCGAAGATTATATTTTCTTAGATGGGCATGTATATACAGAACGTGAAGTTTTAAAAATTTTATATGAAATATTAGAAATTGTATCGGTGTTTCATAATAAAGGTATAATTCACCGAGATTTACGCATTCCAAACATATTAATGAAAGAAAACCAAATTAGTATTATTGATTTTGGATTAGCTAAATTGAAGGGTGAGGGTGATGAACGAGCTACAGCTTATGAAGGTGAACAAGCTTTGATGCGAGAAGTTCACTTTCATAGCGATTTTTATGCGCTTGGTCATTTCTCGTTATTTTTATTATATGCAGGCTATGAATCTAATGAAAAACATGAAAAACCATGGTATGACGAATTAACTTTGGAAAATTATAACCGTGAAATGCTTATGCGAATGTTACAAATAAAAACGCCGTACTATGAGAATGTACAAGATTTAAAAAAAGATATAGCTTTTGCTTTAGAAAGGATGGAGGTTCCGTGTTTCAAAAGTTTTTAGCAAGTGTTGGTATTGGTAATGCAAAAGTAGATACAGTTCTTGAAAAAGATGAGTATATTGTTGGAGAAGAGATACTAGGGAAGGTTCATATAACTGGTGGTTCAGTTAGCCAACAAATTGAAAGCATTTACTTAACATTATCGACATCGTATGTACGAGAAGTGGATGATAAAAAAGTAACAGCAACATATGATTTAGAGCGAGTTCGTTTAACAGAACCTTTTTCTGTTGAGCCGAATGAAAAAATAGAAATTCCATTTTCATTTATAATGCCAGTTGAAACCCCGCTTACACTTGGAATGAAAACAGTTTGGGTGCATACAGGTCTTGATATTAAACGCAGTATAGATCCAAGTGATCGTGATTACATTCAAGTGTTGCCCAATGCACTATTAAATAGTGTGTTAGAGAGTGTAAATCAATTAGGTTTTAAAGCGCGTCATATAGAATGTGAAGAATTACCGTATCGATTACGTAAGCAAGTTCCGTTTGCACAAGAATTTGAGTTTGTTCCTGTTTCCGGAGAGTATTATGGGAAATTAGATGAACTAGAATTATTAATCTTACCAAGCGCTTACGATCGCCTAGAGATTATTATGGAAGTAGACAGAAAATCTCACGGATTAGCAGGTTTATTTGCAGAAGCGCTTGATCTTGACGAGAAAGTGATTCGCTTTACAGTAACGAATGAAGATATTCCAACAATGCAAGAAAAAATTAACAATTATATTTTTAAATAAACTATGCATAAAAAAGAAATGGAGAGGAAAACTAAAACAACCGCTCCATTTTTTTGTATAGTGAGGTTATGTATGTGAAACGATATCGACATTTATACTTGTTAAGTTTTACGCTACTCATTTGTTTTGTCGTATTATCACTTTCGTATCATACCGCTTGTATTGAGAAATTTGACAATATAGTCGCGCATTTTATTCAAAGCTTTCGAAACGATTACTTGACAGCTTACTTTACTTGGGTGTCTTTTATCGGTTCCAAAAGAATATATTTTCCGTTACTCATCATTCTTGTAATGTATTTTCTCGTTAGAAAAAAGTTGCTTAGTGCATTACTTCTAACAATTAATTATTATGGATCTCGTTATTTAAACAGTATGCTTAAACTATGGTACGAACGAGCAAGACCTGATGTAACGCAGCTTGTTACTGCAACTGGATATAGTTTTCCGAGCGGTCATACGATGAATGCTACTGCTTTTTTAGGATTTATTGCATACGTCACAATTACTGAAGAACGTATTACATTGCATAAAAAATTGTTGATTATTTTTATAGCGAGCTTTGTTGTATTATCTATTTCAGTTAGCCGAATATATCTTGGCGTTCACTATCCATCTGACATATTAGCAGGATGGGCAGCTGGCGGTAGCTGGCTCGTTTTATGTGTTATATTTCATAAAGCGTTCATTAAAAAAGAACCTATGTCATAATAGGTTCTTTTTCCATTGGTTCAACATGAATGTGTGCATGGTAAATGCCAAACTTTTTCCGGAGCATAGCCTCGATGTTATCAGTAATACAATGACTTTCACCAACATCCATACGAGCATCTACTTCGATTGTAATATCAACGTACGTTTGATTCCCGTACATACGAGCGCGAATATCTACGATGTTTTCCACGCCGCCAATATGTTCAATAGCACCAGCGTACTCTTCCATCTTATTTGGATCGATTCCATCCGTTAACATATGAGAAGCTTCTACGAAAATCTCCCATGCAGTTTTACAAATAATAAGGCCGACAATTAAAGCGGCAATAGGATCTAAAATAGGCATTTGGAACTGCGAACCGACAATACCTACTACTGTACCGATACTTACGAGAGCATCTGATAAATTATCCTTTGCAGCGGCTTCTAATGATTTACTTTTTGTGCGCGCTGCAATCTTTTTCGTATATAAATATACAAAGTACATAACGACAGCAGAAAATAAGGCTACCCATGCAGCAAGTACATTAGGCGCTACTTGTTTCGGATTTAAAAAAGATTGAATTGCACTAATGATAACTTCTAATCCGACCGTTGCCATAATAAAAGAAGCAACAAGTGATGCAATTTGTTCTGCGCGTGAATGCCCATAAGGATGATCTGGGTCACGAGGTTTACGAGAGATTTTTAGACCAATTAATATCGCTAAAGAAGCACCGATATCCGTTAAGTTATTTAAACCGTCAGCACGTAATGCGCTAGAGAGGGTAATATAACTGATGATAATTTTCATAGAGGATAAAAATATGTAGGCCATAATGCTGACAATAGCACCTTTATCAGCTTCTTTATGAGAAAGAGTATCCATTTTAATCACTCACCTTTCTACAAGGAATTTCTTTCTATAAATAGAGTACCAAACGAAACTCGTGTGGGTCTATACAAACATTGTTGACGTTTTTTAGGTTTTTAAGAAGGGGATAACAAAGTTTCGTGAAGGAAAAATATGTTGTAAAGTGCAAAGTTAGGGTGTGAACGCGATTTGGATCGAGGGGATAGGGAAAAGGATAGATGTATTATGATGAATCCGTATACTACACCGCTCAAAGGTGATTGGGCAAAATAAAAACCCTCTAGAAAATATATTTTAGAGGGTCTTCATCTTAGTATGCTTCTAAAAACTCAGTAACTTGCTCTTCAGTTTTTGCGTTAGCACTATGTAAGTGGCCTAGCTTCTCACCATTTTGATATACAAGTAAACTTGGAATACCCATTACTTGATACTCTTCAGCGATACTTGGGAACTCATCTTTATTAATAGAATACCATTCAAACTTATTGAACTCTTCCATTACATCTCCGATAAAGTTGTCCATACGCACACAATCTGGGCACCATGTAGTAAAGAACTTAACAACTACTGGCTCCTCACTTGCGATAATGTCTTTGAATTCCTGTTCAGATTTGATTTCTTTCATGTTTTGTTTCTCCTTTTTCACTATTAATATTTTAGGTTGGAACCTCACTTTTCTTTATAAGCTTTTTCTAGGGTTGTGTCAAACTTCTGAATTGTAAGGTTACTATTATAAGTAGGGTAATTCAAATTGTATTCATGATAGCCATTGCTATAACGTTCTTTTTTTCCTCACATATTTTTATGAGATGTTTATGAAGCGACTGAAATGTAATGTCGGATAAAACAAGCAATCTCTTTCTGGTACTTAGAGAAGGTAAACGGTGGATAATCATTACTCATAAATTTTATGAGTGAATGAAACAACAAGCAGGAAATTCAAAAAAAGATGTAGGGGATGCATGTATGAATTTAGAGGAATCGTTATAAGAACGTATTCGTGAAGTTGTGAGAGAAGAGATTAGGGCGGCGTTATATGAGTTCCAGCAATAATCACAACCCCAAAAAGTAATATGGGTGAAAGAAGCGTGACTAACAAGAGGGGAAATTGCTGCACTGTATAGAGTGAAAGAAAAAACATGATGTGGAACGCGAAAGGGATCATAAGAACATCTTAGGAATTATTTAGCGGTTAAGAAGTCAGGGGAATTAGGATGTTGAAATGGGTGAAGAAACAAAAACGCCCACCTTGCATTGTTTGTGAGAAACAAGAAGGTGAGCTTCAATTAAAAGAAACGAATTGGATTTGTGAAAATTGTGCCCAAATTACGCATGAACAAGGTATTGAAAGAGATACCTATACCCTTTATATCTTATTCCATAAATAACAAAGCTGGTGGGCTTCTGATTCAAGAGCTATTAAATGATCATTATTAATAGAGTTATTCGTATACATTCTGTTCTTTTGGATGTTAAGGACAGTATAATTCACATCGTTATATTTATTTGAAAATGTTGATTCATTTAATAATGTCAGTGTTGAGTTGATGTTATATTTATCAATTCGCTCTTTTTTTCCTTTGAAAAATAGTTTAATAAGATGCGGCTCATCATTAATGAGCAAACCGAGTTCAGGTGATGAGCGGACGATTAAATTATCTGATAACCAATGTGATTTACCTGGATCAAACCAAGAGACTTCTTTGTTTTTAATAAATTTTTTGTACTGCTTTATAACATCAATGTAGTTTTGCTTTTTCTTCTGATCAACAGTTTGTACTAATGTTTCAAAACAATCAAAAGGTAGTTCGTTTTTATGAAATTTAATAACAGTTTCTCGTAATTGTTTCCAGTAATCAAAAACCGGGTGATATTCAGGTTGAGATTTTAAATTCTTTACAAAATTTGTTTTAGCTGCACTACTTTTCAGTGTGAAGTCTAAAAATTGTGTAAGTCCCACTTTAATTTCCGCCATGTTACACCTCCTTTCCAAATGTTACTAATTCAATATTGGAAAGGGAAATCCTGCATTTTTAAGGAGGTGAACTAGATGCTAGAAAAACCGATGTTCATACACAATGGTAATTGTAAAGCTGATTCGCAAAAATGACGAAAATCCCAATTTATTTTATATATTCAGCCACGGTGTGTGAGTGCTGTGGCTTTTGTATTTCTTATTGAGCTTGGTATTCATGGAATACTTTCTAAGA
The DNA here is from genome assembly GCF_016483705.1 of Bacillus cereus group sp. N6. NCBI lineage: Bacteria > Bacillati > Bacillota > Bacilli > Caryophanales > Bacillaceae > Bacillus > Bacillus cereus group sp. N6. The sequence continues at coordinate 1,172 of NZ_JAEHBI010000054.1, read as the reverse complement.
GGAGGAAACTGGAATGGATCTACACCCACTAAATGATAATAATCCGAAAAAAGCATTGGAAGGGTTTTTAAAAGCAGTGGAGAAAGCCCAGAAAGAAGAGAATGAAAAATCAAAGAAAGCAAATAAAGAAGATGAGTGAAGCGCGCTATCGTTAAAATGACGAATAACGTGCTTTTTTATTTTTTTCATAAAGCGCATGCATATTCATGGATTTACAGATATTTGTTACGTGGGCATAGTGTTTTTGATAAATAATATTATGGGAATAAACGGAAATGCAATTATATGAAAAAAGGTCCTGTTGTTTCCAACAGGACCTTTCCTAAAATGGCAAAGAGTAACTCTTACCTTACTCTTCTCGTATATAATACATGAAAAAGATAGATGTGTATACAACAAGAAATTCCAATATAATTATCTGAATATAGTGTTTAAGAATAATAAGGTGGAATTTTAAATAAGGAATTAAATTACAAATGTTGATTTATCAGGTGATTCAAATGAATTTCTATCAAATTGTAGTTAATAAAGTGATATTGAGATAATAAGATATGTAATTTTGCATACCAGATTTTTAAAGCGAACAAGGGTATGGAATATTTAAATAATACGGAAGTTGAGGGAGAGTAATACTAAAATTTCATTTGTTTTCTACTGTAATAAATAAATTTATTTGAATAGAAGCGAAAAATAGAGGTTTGCCTTAGTCATTTATGAAAGTCAAGAATATTTATAACCATAGGAGTAAATACACAGGTCCGATTTTTGTAATGATGGAGGGCATTGATATGGACATAACTCAAAGTATGGCAAGAATAGTGGTAAATGGAAAGGATCTTCCGTTTATTTCAGTTAGAACTTCTGTATGGAATCAAGGACCTGTAAATGATTTAATTGTTTCGACAAACTTGAGAGCCGAGGAGCTTTATCAGTTTATGTGGTCACAAGTGCCAGTAATGCTTGCGATGTATTTTCTTCAAGGAGCGGACTTAATGCGGTTTGCTAGAATTAATGGGATTAATCAAAGTGTAACGGGAGAATATATATATCATTTCTCTTGGGGATAAAACGAATGTAAAGTAGCTTAACAGCTGCTTTTTCTGTGAAAAGACTTGATTCAACATTTCAAACTTCGTATGTACTGTAGGGAGCAGGAACCTTGATATGTGTGT
>NZ_JAEHBI010000053.1:0-35126 GCF_016483705.1 Bacillus cereus group sp. N6 | reverse complement strand
CCTTCGTAAATTTTGTCATACAAAAAACTGCACCTCCAATTGTTAGACTGTGTCTAACAATTGGGGTGCAGTTCAGATGAAAGGCTTTTTATTTTTGGATTAAATTTCAGAATTATCAATTGACTTTGTAGGTCTGTTTTTTTATATTAGTAGGTATACTAATAACTACTAATATATATGTATCGTTTTGAGATGAGAGTTATATAGAATGTGAGGGATTACCGTTGGATGAAATAATAAAGGAATTACAAAAGTTAGGTTTTTCCCAGTACGAATGTAAAGCGTATATTGGATTATTAAAACATTCCCCAGTAACTGGGTATGAAGTGAGTAAACAGACAGGAGTACCTCGTTCGATGATTTATGAAGTGCTCGGTAAATTGATGGATAAAGGAGCAGTGCATATCGTTCCTACTGAACCAGTGAAATATGTACCAGTACCAGCTACGGAGCTAATGGATCGAATGCGAAAAGATTTTGAAAAGTCCTTTGAATTTTTAGACCGGAAATTAAATTGTTTAGAACAAGAGAGACAAATAGATGTAATTTCGCATATTCGCTCCAATGATCGTGTTGTAAAAGAAATATGCAATATAATTAATAGGGCAAAGGACGAGTTATGGATTTCTGTATGGGAAGATCAAGTGCATAAAATTGAGCCATATATTCGTCAAAAGGAAGAGGAAGGTGTACATATATTTTCAATCTTATTTGGCGCTCCAAATACAAAAATAGGCGCGACGTTTCACCATAATTATATGACGCCCCACGTTGTTGAAAAGAGAATGGGTGGTCATTTAACTGTTATTGCTCGTGATGGAGAGGAAGTATTAATTGCGAACTTTTCAAATGATAGTACCTCATGGGCCGTAACAACGTATGACCCAGCTTTAGTGCTCGTTGCTACAGAGTATGTGCGGCACGATATTATGGTCGAAGAAATTACGAAGGAATTTGGGGCTGATAAGTTAGATACGTTGTGGCGTGAAAATATAGATTTAGTTCATGTCGTAACAGGAAAAAGAACGATGGAAAGAATGGAGGATGATATGGATGAGTAAGGCTCAGGCACATGTAGCTTTGCAGAGCGATGATACATTTCAGCAAGGAGTAAAAGATTGTTTACCAACTGTATTTGGTTATTTAAGCATCGGTATAGCAGCTGGTGTAATTGCAAAAACAGCAGGTTTCTCCATCATTGAAATTGCATTTATGTCCACTTTAATTTATGCAGGTTCTGCCCAATTTATATTAGCTGGTATGTATGCAGCCGGTGCTCCTGCTTCAGCAATCATTTTCACCGTCTTTTTTGTTAATTTACGCCACCTTCTAATGAGTGCTGCCCTTGCACCATACTTTACGAAACTTCCGCTATTAAAAAACGTATTTATCGGTTCTCAAATTACAGATGAAACGTTCGGCGTTGCAGTGCAGCATGCAGCGCAAAAAGGATATGTAGGCGACAGGTGGATGATGGGCTTAAATGTAACAGCATATTTAAATTGGATTCTTGCTACTATTATTGGCGGGCTGTTTGGTGAGTGGATACCAGATCCACATACGTACGGGATGGATTATGCATTACCAGCAATGTTTATCGGATTATTTGTACTTCAGCTCATAAGTAGTAAACCGAAACTAGCAATTCATCTTACTGTTGCAATTGTAGCGATTATGATCGCATACGTTTCACACTTATTTATGCCAGATAGTATAGCGGTTATTATCGCAACATTACTAGCTGCGACGATTGGAGTTGTGATTGAAAAATGGAAATGAGATTAGACGTACTATTACTTTTACTAGCAGCTGGAGCTGTCACACTCGTGCCACGTATTTTACCTCTACTCGTATTTAGCAAACTACAAATTCCAGACTGGGGTTTAAAATGGCTAAATTACATACCAATTGCGATATTAGCAGCACTTTTAGCACAAGTACTATTTATGCATGAGACGATGCAGTGGGATTACCTTATCGCAGCAATCCCAACATTTCTTGTTGCAATATATACTCGTAGTTTATTAGGTACAGTATTAACGGGAGTGATTGTGATTATTTTGTTACGTTTCTTTTTCTAAAAAGGATTACACTCATATAATAGCGAAAAGTGTAATAACATGAAAAATATAGGGGTGGTGTTATGATACTTTTAACGATAGGAGCAATTTTGTTAACGTTGTTTATTTTCTTTATTATCGGCTTTATTACGTTTATGATGTTTGTTGATAAGGCGACACCTCAAATATATTATACACCTTGTGAATCAGTGACAGTGAAAGATAAAGGTAAAAATAAAAGGAAGAAAAGTTGAATGTTGGCTTTTCTTCCTTTTATTTTATCTGATTTTTCTGTATATTTTAAGTTAGTTATACAACTAACTTAAAAGGAGGTCGTAGAAGTGGCAAAACCGAATGTTGTTAATAAAGAGAAGTTATTAGAAGCAGCAAAAGCAATTATTGCAGAGCAAGGGATGGAAAAGTTGACATTAAAAGCAGTTGCAGAAAGTGCTCAAGTTACACAAGGTACCGTATATTATCATTTTAAAACGAAGGATCAATTATTACTTGAAGTAACTGAATCGTTTTGTAAAGCATCGTGGGAACAAATAGGAAAGGATGTACAGTTAGAGAAGGCTTTAAAGTCCGCGGAAAGTAGATGTGTGAAAGATTCAATGTATCATCATTTGTTCTTTCAATTAGTAGCAAGTGGATTACAAAATGATGCGATGAAAGATAAAATTGGTGGATTGTTACATTATGAAAATCAAAAATTAAAAGGCGTGTTAAATAAAAAAATAGGAGATACAATGACATCTCAAATTTCAACGGAAACATGGAGCGTTTTATGTAATGCATTAATTGACGGATTGGCATTGCAAGCATTATTCAATCCATCTTTTTCTACAGACAAAGTATATGGTGATTTGTATATGCTCTTGGAAAAGCTTACAGTGCTACAAAAGGGAGGTAATGTCAGTGGATAATAGACTTTGGCTCACCATTTTATTTTCGATTGGCGTTTGGTTTTTTGCTTCAGCATTTTTCATTATTTTTGGTTCTTCCGTTTTATTAGAATATACTTCAAATAGATTTTTTCTACAATTGACGTTTCTTGAATTAGGAACGGCTATAGCTTTATACTTTGTAATGTGGTTATACAAAAAACTAGATACTACAAAATATGCAGTTATTAAGTTAGGTATATGCGGTACAGCAATCGGTTTAATTTTAGATACTTACATTTTATATAATTCTTCTAATCTATTCTCACAATTCTCCTCACAGCAAATTATATCATTTACCATTTGGATGGTTATTGCTTATGCTTTATATTTACTAATCCCTTTCGCCATGGAACGAAAAAAGTTGTTGTAAAGAGGTATGTTATCCTCTTTACAACAATTACATCCCCGACAGAAGTAACAACAATAACCCAAATAAAAAACTAATAAAGGAAAGAAAACCGATACATATCGAGAACACACGATTATTTCTCCATTCGCGCCAGAAAACGATAAGCCCTAACATACAAAGGAGAAACCAAATGGGCAAGAATAGGAATTCGCTAACTTTATCGGGAAGTAACGTATAAAAAGATGTTAAATATAAAATCCAATTTGTGGAAAAAAATGAAAACGATAATAGATTGTAAGTAGGGGCGGTTGGAAAACTCCCCCTTTTTTATAGTTACAATAATGATAGTTAGTGCTGAGAAAAAGGCAATGAATATGAAAATAAGTAAGAATAATGTAAGCGTCATTTATAGCTCCTTTATAAAAGTGTTTTTTACAAGAAATGCATCTATTACATTGTATGCTTGCTTTGTAGAGTGCTCGTTATATTTTTCTGTGTACGGATTTAGAAATCCATGTTCACCGTGTAGTTGTTTTATTTCTAATAAAGGATTTTTTTGTTGCTGCAACGATTGAATGAAAGAGGATACTGAAAAACTAGCTTCTTTTTCAGGGAAAATAAGTAAGGTAGCACATGTTGGTTTTATATGAATATAGTCACGTATACGGGAACCGTAACATCCGATAATAAAATCTATTTTCGGATTGTTACTGCATAGCCAGGAGATGGTAGCGCCAACACTAAATCCGATAAGTCCAATATGTGTATAATTACTTGAAAGAGTATTGATGAATTCTTTAATTTGTTCTTTTCCATCATCAAATCCAATATTATTTACAAAATGTTGATATGCTTTTTCTTCATCACTATAATGAAATGCATGTTGCGATTGTAGAAGATTAGGACAGAATACATCTATATGAGATGAAGTGAAGTGTTGGGTAACGTGATGCATATGGTCGTTCACACCATATATTTCATGAACAATAACGAGAGCTAATTTTTTCTTCATAGTTATAAAGTACCTCTATGAAACTTAAATTCTTTTTCAACAAGGCAGATACGCAGGTGGAAGTTTTCATACCATTGCTCACGACCTCTTTTTTTCGCTTCTTTATGTAAGGCGTTCTGTTTCCAATTGTCAATTGCCGCAAGTGATTCCCAATAAGAAATTGTGATTCCGAGTCCCGAATGATTTCGTGCACTTTCTACACCTAAAAATCCAGGTTGCTGCTTTGCAAGTTCCTCCATTTTTTCAGAGGCGGTACTATAATCTGTCGTATCATTTGATAAATGAGAAGTGAATATAACTGCATAATAATGATTGTTTTTTTCTAAAGCAGATTTCATTATCTTTCCCCCTTAATATATAGTGCGAATAATTCATTTATAGTTTGTATTTTAGCAGGTTAAAAAAAGAAAAGAAGTAGAAGATTCTTATTTTTTTAGTTGTTGTAAAACAAGGGGGTATAGAGAATTTATATGAAAGTAAGAAAAATGCCACTTCAAAATCGAAGCGGCATTTTTTATATTTCCTCTAAGCTATTAACGGGGACCGTTAATTCGCGGTCTGGATTTTTAACTTCATATATGCGGGCGGTTTCGTTGTTTTCATCGACGTGTTGAATTGTAACAGGCATGCCTTGAAAACTGACATTTGCTTGTTCAGATGAAACAGAAAGCTCTTTTGCACGTTGAATATTCATTTATATTCCTCCCATCATTATTATCTTTGCTAAAAAAGAGGAATAATATACCATTTCGAGACATTCTTAAAGTTTTTGTATTATTTGTAATGTTTCTTTAATAAATGAAGAGAAAATAGAATCCGGATACGATTGTATCATTTCATTTGCTTTTGTTGCTTCTTCAAGAGCTCTTTTTTTATCATTCAGTTTAACGTAACAAAGTGCACGATATGCACCTGCTGTTGTAAGCCACGATTGATCCAATGGATGGTTCATATAATCCGGTATAATGCCACGTTGTAATGCTTCTAAAGCTTCTTCGTAACGTTTTAATCCGTATAAAGATTTTCCTTTTTCAAGATAATACAATCCGTCGTCTTGAAAAATGGGCTGATCTTTTAGTTTTTCTCGATATTGTTCTAGATGTTTTAATGCGATTGTATATTCATTAGTAATCGTGTTGTAGTAATAGGCTTTTAAAATATTAGTCATCGCAATGGATAGAGTATCTTCTGTAAAAATGGCAAATTGCTCAGATTTCTTTATGTAATATAAATAACGCTCTTTATCAACTGTAATGACTTTTTGATAAGATAAAATCCGGTAAAATACATCTGTTTTATAATACACTTGATGTTTTTTTGAAAATGTGAGTGTCTCTAATATCGTTTCTTCACATTTTTCATAATCGCCACATGCCAGTAATATGATGGCTTCATATAAACATAAATCAATATGTATAATAAGATCCATTTCTAAATGTTTCTCTTCATAATCATTTCTAATATTAGATATAAGTTGTAAACATTCTGCATACTTTTTACGTGTGAATATCGCAAAAGATAATTTTAATTTTGTTTCCGTACTGTCTCGGTATAACTTATATTTTTCGAAAATAGAAACAGCTTTTTCTACGTAAGATTCAATGTTGTAATCTTTCATAATCACCGCAGCAGTTACGAATTGTTTGTATATACGAGCCGTATTTAAAGTAGAAGGGAGCTCTTTTTGAACGATAGGTAGTAAAGTCTCGTACACTTCATCACATTTGTTTTTCTTTATGAGTTGCTCCATTTTTGTAATGAGTTCCACAATTTCTCCATCATCATCTTCTAATAAAAAACTCGCTTCACATTCAAGCTTTTCAGCGATGTATTGTAATGTTTTCATGGAAGGGGTAGCTTTTCCATTTTCAATTTGACTAAGCATACTTTTTGTAAGTTCCGAACCTGCCAGTTCTGTTTGTGTAAGTTTTTTTTCTTTACGTAACGCTTTAATTTTTTCACCGAGAGTTGCCATATTATTGCTCCTTTATAATTAAAAAGTTAAATTGTATTTAACTTTTTGTTGTAAAAATTGGAAAGTTGATTATATAATAAGTTTAACACAATTTAACTTTTAAGGGGAGAAAGTCATTATGGGAGATATAAGTATAGGAGAAAATGATTCAAGAATGAAAGTTGCAACGAGAAATATTATTTTGATGATGATTGGAAAGATGACGTCTTTATTAGGGGCAGGTATTTATACATTCGCAATGGGGTTATACGTATTAAAGACAACTGGTTCAGGGATGGGGTTTGCTATTACGCTCGTTTGCGGATCACTACCAAGGATGATCTGTGGTCCGATTGCAGGTGCTGTAGCTGATCGTGTGAATCGAAAATGGCTTGTCATTGGCACTGATTTATTAAGTAGTTTAACGATGCTTATTATGTTTATTCTTGCTACTATATTTGGACCGTCACGTCTTTTTATCTATATTTTAGCGGCATTATTATCAATTTGTGCAAGTTTTTATTCTGTTGCATTAACTTCGTCTATTCCTAATTTAGTAGATGAGGGGCGTATTCAAAAAGCGAGTGCTTTAAATCAAACGGCAGCTTCTTTATCAAATATTTTAGGGCCAATTATTGGTGGAGTTGTATTTGGTTTCTTTTCCATTAAGTCGTTCTTTTTGTTAAATAGTATTACGTTCTTTTTAGCAGTTATTTTGCAATTATTTATTGTATTTGATTTATACAAAAAAGAAGTGGCTGAGAGTAAAGAGCGTTTCTTGACGAGTATAAAAGAAGGATTTTCATATGTAAAACGACAGCATGAAATATATGGTTTAATGAAAATAGCATTGTGGGTAAACTTTTTTGCGTGTGGGCTAACCGTAGCACTTCCATATATTATTGTCCATACATTGCATCTATCTTCAAAGCAACTCGGTACTGTAGAGGGAATGTTAGCAGTCGGGATGCTAATGGGTGCGATTGCTTTATCGGTGCGTAAAGAAGTGAATAATCCGTTTCGTTCTATTTATACTGGGCTGTTTTTGTTTGCGGGTTTAAGTTTATGTACAGTCTTCCCATTGGTAGTTACCATTTCAAAAGGGGCAAGTTTTATTTACTATATTGCTTTTATGATGTTAACGGGTATAGCAATTATGATTGTAAATATTCCGATGCAAGTACATATGCAAAAAACGACAGATCCGAGCTACTTAGGGCGTGTGTTTGGCCTACTTGAAACAATTGCTACTGCAATCGCACCACTCGGTATGATTGTATATGGATTATTATTAGATATGTTGCCAACTAGCATTGTTATGATGACGATAGGCGGAGGTTTATTGTTAGTTGTATTAGTTGGAGTAAAGCAACATATGGCGAAAAAACAAGTAGATGTGTCGGCTTAAAAATAAGAAAATAATAAAAAATTGACTTATCATTATAAAAATGACCAAATTAGTATTTTAGTTTTTGAAACTCTTTTTCATGTATGTTACAGTATAGTGAGCAGGCAAAGAAAAGGAGAAAACATCATGAAAAAATTAAGTTTTGTTATGCTTTTTCTGTTAGCCGTAATGGCTGGATGTAGTAATTATGACACGTATATTGATACAGGTATGCAATCATTGAAAGATGAAAAATATAGTGATGCAACGATGTGGTTTGAAAAAGCGGAAAAAGAGAAAACAGGAAATGAAGCGAAGGCATATAAAGAAGTCGCTCAGTTATTGGAGCGCGGAGCTACATCATTAAAAGATGGTAAGTATTTAGAGACGAAAGATATTGCAAATGAGGTATTACAAAAGAAAAAAGACGATGCACTTGAAAAAGCTGTGACATCAAATGCAGAGGATATGCTTCAAAAAGCAAAAGATGTGGAAAAGAAAGTAAATGAAAGAGTGGCAAAGCGGAGAAAAGTAGAAGAAGAAGGAATCGATAAACTCATTAAAGCGGTCGATAGTATAGATGACGTGAAAGAAAAAGAGAAGAAAGTTTCAGAAGCATTAGATAAGGCTGAAGAGGCGCAGGCAAAAGTTGAAGCGAAGAAAAATAAATAGAGTTATAGTTTGAAAGGCTGTCGTGCATAACGACAGTCTTTTAATTTTTTGCGGCATAAGAAGTGATGCTATGTAGTAAAAAAGAAATAATTTTAGAATTCCATCTGTCCTCATGATGAATCGTATAAATGTTACGTTGAAATTCAAATCCAGGGATAGGTATGTAGCATAGTTCATGTCGTTGTATTTCTTGTTCGATAGCGAGTTTAGAAATAAAAGCAATTCCATTACCGTATTTTAAAATTTGTTTCATCGTTTCTAATGAATCTAATTCAATTTCAGATTGGAACGTAATGTTATGTGCTAACGTCCATTGTGTAAGTAAATCTCTCGTTGTAGATGGATTACGATGCAATAATATACGTTCCCTCTCGATATCTTGTAGTGATACATTTTCTTTTTTTGAAAAATGATGTTCTTTGGAGAAAGCAAGAACAAGTGTATCAGGCATTACATTCGTCTGTTTTAAAAGGGATTCATCAAACGGTGCTGCAGAAATTACCCCGAGGTCAATTTCATGATTTTGTAGCATCGTTCGAATTTCAGGAGCTGTTTTTACCATGAGTGTTATTTTTATATTTGGAAATTCGCATTGAAATTGGTGAATAATTTCTGGTAAAAGATAAGTCGCTGGTACATAACTAGCGCCAATTGTTATAGCACCTTTATGAAAATCTTTAAACTCTTGCGTGACCCGCCTAGCTTCTTTCATAAGTGCATCTATTTTACAAGCATAATGATGCAATGCCTCACCAGCCTCTGTTAAGAAATATCTCCCGGATCGTAACTCAAATAAAGGTACACCAAGTTCCTCTTCTAAGCTTTTTATATGGAATGTAATAGTAGGTTGTTTAACACCAAGTTTTTCTGCAACAAGTGTAAGTTTTTTATATTTCTTAATAAGCACTACAATTTCTAATTTTAAGAGATTCATGGCAAGTTGCTCCTTTTTCTTCTAACTATAGAAAAAATCTATAGAAATAAATAGTTTATTAGAAGTTTTTTAATTTAATCTTTACAGTACATTAACATTCAGTATAAATCTTCCATATAGAATGAAAGCAGGTTAAGAGTAAGGGGAGAGAGGTGATACGATGGATATTAAAATTCATGGATTAGAAAAGAACTTTGGAAAAACACAGGCGTTGAAACCATTACAAATTGTTATGAAACAAGGCGAATTCACCACACTTTTAGGACCTTCGGGATGCGGGAAAACGACTTTACTTAGAATGATTGCAGGACTTGAAGAGCCAGATAAAGGTGAAATATATTTTGGGGATAAGTGCATGTATTCTGTTGCAAAAAAAATAAAAACATCTCCTCATGAACGTAATATCGGTATGGTATTTCAAGATTTTGCTTTATGGCCGCATATGACAGTGTTTGAAAATGTTGCATTTGGTTTAAGAGCTACAAAGCAAACGAATCAATTGCGGGAAAAAGTAGAAGATGCAATAAAGAGAGTTCGCTTGCAAGGGATGGAGAAAAGATATCCGCATGAACTCTCTGGTGGACAGCAGCAACGTGTCGCATTTGCTCGAGCAATTGTAACAAAACCGCATTTTATTTTGTTTGATGAACCGCTGAGTGCACTCGATGCAATTTTGCGAGAAGAAATGCGATTAGAGCTTATGGACATCGTTCATTCAATTGGTTTAACGGCATTGTATGTCACGCACGATCAAACAGAAGCAATGTCAATGTCAGATCAAATTATTGTCATGAAACAAGGAGAAGTATTACAAAAAGGAACACCAGAAGACATTTATGTGAAGCCATCTCATGAATTTGTTGCAAAATTTGTTGGTAAGGCAAATTGGCTTGTAGAGGGTAAACAAATGATTCGTCCAGAGCATGTGAGCTGGACGAAAAATGAAGTTTGCGAAATGTATACAGGTGAAATTCAGCACGTTACATATGTAGGAGAACGGTATGAAATGAAAGTAAACATGGGTGCACTTGGAATATGGACAGCTTATCACAATAGTAAATTAAGCATCGGTAAACCAGTATCGTTATATGTGCCAAAAAAATGTATTCATCATATAGGGGGAGAATCGTATGAAGAGATTCAGTTCGCTTAAGTCTTTATTTGTATGTACGTTATTATTTTCTGCTGTAGTAACAGGGTGTAGTTCAAAGACAGGTAATGCAGATGCAAAAAGTAAAAATACGAATGAAAAGAAAATTGTTGTATATAGTGCAGGACCAAAAGGATTAGCAGAAAAGATTCAAAAGGACTTTGAAAAGAAAACAGGTATAAAAGTAGAAATGTTTCAAGGAACAACAGGTAAGATTTTAGCGAGAATGGAAGCTGAAAAGAAAAATCCAGTCGTTGATGTAGTCGTACTTGCATCATTACCAGCGATGGAAGGATTAAAAAAGGATGGGCAAACGTTAGCTTATAAAGAAGCGAAACAAGCTGATAAGCTTCGTTCTGAATGGTCGGACGATAAAGGAAATTATTTCGGATATAGTGCTTCAGCGTTAGGAATTGTGTATAACACAAAAAATGTGAAGACAGCGCCGGAAGATTGGAGTGATATAACGAAAGCGGAATGGAAAGGAAAAGTGAATCTTCCAGATCCAGCACTTTCAGGTTCAGCTTTAGACTTTGTAACAGGATATGTGAAAAAGAATGGAAAAGATGGTTGGAATTTATTTGAACAGCTTAAGAAAAATGAAGTTACAGTAGCAGGGGCAAATCAAGAAGCGTTAGATCCAGTAGTAACAGGTGCGAAAGACATGGTCATTGCTGGTGTTGATTATATGACGTACAGTGCAAAAGCAAAGGGTGAACCGGTTGATATTGTGTATCCAAAAAGCGGAACAGTTATTAGTCCACGTGCAGCAGGTATTATGAAGGATAGTAAAAATGTAGAAGGTGCAAAAGAGTTTATTGATTATTTATTATCAGATGATGTGCAAAAACAAGTTGCTAAAGCGTATTTATTACCAGGCAGAACAGATATAAAAGCAGAAAATAGACCGAATGTAGAAGAGATTCCGGTATTACATATTGATTGGAAAACAGTTGAGAAAGAACAAGATGAAATAGGAAAACAATTTAAGAAAGTATTTCAATAAGATGGTGATTACATGGTAAATCGATTCGTATCAGTAAGACAAGTTGGAATGACGGTAGCGTTATTACTTGTGGCGATGTTAATCGTCATTCCGCTTTTCCTCATTTTATTTTCTAGCGTATATGAAAATAGTAGTTGGAATTTTTTAAAGCCTTTTGAAGTGATGCAGAGTGGTGGATTAGCTGGGATTTTTCTAAACTCGATGCTTCTAGGTGTACTCGTAGTAATAGGAGCAACCGTATTTGCATTTCCATTGGCGTTCATTATGAGCAAAACAGATGTTGGAAAGTATAGTAAATTGGATATTATTTTTATGATTCCATTTATGACTCCGCCGTATATTGGATCGATGGGCTGGATTTTGTTCATGCAACCGAACGGCTATTTCGAACAGTTTTTTCCGATGCTAAAGACGATTTCATCTTCGTTTTTTAGTTTAGGTGGTATGGTTTTAATTATGAGTCTGCATTTATTCCCATTTCTTTACTTCATGTTGAAAAACACGTTACTTCAAATTGGAAGTAGTAAAGAAGAAGCGGCAGCAGTTCATGGTGGAAACTTTTTCTATCGTTTACGAAAAATAATATTGCCGCTATTAGTATCAAGTTATGTAATGGGTGCTTTACTCATTTTCGTAAAGACGATCGCTGAATTTGGAACACCGGCTACATTCGGACGAAGAATAGGATTTCATGTGTTAACATCAGAGATTCATAAATTTATTTCGAGTTGGCCGATTGATTTTAGTAGTGCAACAGCATTATCTTCTTTATTACTTAGTGCGTGTATGCTCATTTGGTATATGTAAAATGTATTGAATCGAAAGTATTCATATGCAATGGTTAGTGGAAAAGGTGTGAAGTCTAAAAGGTATACTTTGTCTATATTTACACGCATTGTAGCATGGGGCTATGTAATTGGTTTATTAATCGTATCAATTGGAATCCCGTATTTTTCTATAATGATTGCTTCATTATCAAAATTAAGAGGCGGTGGCTTACATATAAACAACTTTACAACGAGCCATTATGAAGCATTGTTTACAATTGGATCTCCAGGATTAGAGGCTTTATGGAACAGTTTTCTTTTTTCACTTATAACAGCGATTATTGCTGCTACTATTGGAGTGTTTTTGGCGCTTATGATTCGAAAGGGGAAAAACTCTTCTGAAAAATGGCTTGATATGTGCGGTATGTTACCGAATATGGTACCAGGAATCGTGATGGTTGTAGGGCTTATTTTATTTTGGAATTCACCCTATATGCCCATGTCAATTTACAATACGCCAGTCATGGTTATCGTAACGTACGTTGTTCTTTTTTTACCTTATACGGTGCAATATGTAAAAGCATCGCTCGTGCAAATTGATGATTCTCTAGTACAGGCAGGAAGTATTTTTTCTGGAAATTATATTTATATTTTTAGAAAAATAATATTACCTCTTATTATCCCGGGAGTTCTTGCTGGGTGGGCGATGACATTTACAATCTCGATAAGAGAGTTAGTAGCATCCCTTCTCGTACTGCCTCCATCAGTAGAAACTTCAGCAACATTTATTTTTGCTCAATTTGAACAAGGAGAAGTATCTATTGGCATGGCAATGGCTGTCGTTTCAGTTGGACTTACAACAATATGTTTATTACTTCTGCAACATATGGAGCAAAAACGAAAAGGGGTAGCATGATGAGGATAGAAGTATGGGGAGGAGCGGGAGAATACGGTCGTTCTTGCTACTTCGTAAAAAATAAAGAGACGAAAATAGTATTTGATTGTGGTATTAATCGATCATATGAGGATAGTTATCCAAAAATAGAGAGGGAAGTTGTACCGTTTTTAGATGCAGTATTTTTATCACATATTCATGAAGATCATACGATGGGCTTACCTTTATTAGCGAAGTATGGATATAAGAAAAAAATTTGGACGACTCGTTATACGAAGGAGCAACTTCCCGTTTATTATGAAAAATGGAGAAACTATAATTTGACGCAAGGATGGAATGTACCTTATAACGACCAAAATGTTAAAGATTTAAATTATGTATATATTGATGAAATTAGTAATCCGAATGAATGGATACAGATTACACCTACATTGCGTTTTCAATGGGGGTATAGTGGGCATGTATTGGGGGCTGTTTGGTTTTTAGTGGACATGAGTCATACATATGTATTTTATTCTGGCGATTACTCAGCAGAGTCTAACATACTACGAGCTAATTTACCTGAGAATTTGCGCGCTGATATAAAAGTCGCAATTGTTGATGCAGCTTATCATACTGATGATGTTTCGCAACATGAACGAGTAAACGAACTATGTACAGAAATTGAGGGAGTTGCGCAAAAGAAAGGAATAGCATTACTACCGTTGCCACCGCTTGGTAGGGCGCAAGATATCGTATTGTATTTGTATAAAAAATATAAAGAACTTCCCATTATAGTAGATCAAGAAATTTTGCATGGATTTGAGGAGATGTTCGCATATAAAGATTGGCTCAAAAATAATGAAGAACTTGAAGGGCTTATGGAGAGTTTAAAAAGAAACATAATCGCTATGGATCATGACATCGGTACGCAAAATAGTTATGGAATAGTTGTAATGAGTGATGCGAATATGCAAACGAAACGAGCGCAGTTATATTATGAACAACTGCGATATGAAGAACGAAATTCCATTATATTTACAGGACATATTGCTAAAGGGAGTTTTGCAGAAAAGGTTATGAAAGAACGTGTAAATAAAGAATGTAGGGTGAAGCGAGTTCCTTATAAAGTTCATCAAAGTATAAGTGACGTTAAGGCAATGTTAAATACACTATTACCAGAACATACGGTGTTAGTACACGCTTTGAAAGAGGATACGGATCGATTACAGAAAAAGCTTAGCACGGCAGGGTATGAAAATGTACATTCACTTACTATGGAACGTATAGAAGTCATTTGAAATGTAAAGGGGATAGGTATATGAAAAAAGTATTTGTATTCGTAAGCATTTTCTTTTGTTGTTTCCTTTATAACGTTAAGGAAGGGTTTGCTGCCAGTCCGATGACACCTAGTTTTGAAGTGAAATTATTATTAAAACCAGAACAAGTATTAGGTTATAACAAAGAGATAAATCAAGAGGTACTAGAATATTTCAAGGCTGGTACAAATTATGAAAGAATACAAGTGCAATTTTTAGATACGGCAAATAAAAATTTAAGTAATGAAGGTTGGTTTGCGAGAATTCGAAAGAAAGAATTTAGTAAAGATTTTGAGCTAACATATAAAAAAAGATATCCCATTCAAAATGGTGTAATTCAAGATGCACTAGAAGTGGCTAAAAAGGATGGATTTGATAGTAAAACTGATAACTATGAGGCAGAAATAGATTGGGGATTTGAGAAGAAAACGTTAAGTATTTCAAATAAGAAAAGCTACAGTGCTAAAGGGTATGGAGTACTTGATTTACCAAACGAACGAGATGCTCAAAACATGTTAATAGAAAAGTTGCCAGGGAAAATGAACAAATGGTTGTATACGAATTGGGGAGAAGAAATGCTCAACAATTCTCGTATTTACGGTCCTGTATTAATGAAACGGTATACAGCTGAATTTGAAAATATTAAAACGAATATTGAAGTTTGGCCACTAAGTAATACAGGGAAAATAGAAGATGATTTCGTAATAGAAGTATCGTTTAAAACAAAAGAGGAAAGTATTGCAAAAGAACAAAGAGAATTATTAATACAGAGCTTAGATCAAAAAGGATGGCTGTTACCGAAAGATAGTTTGAAGACAGAACTTATTTTTCAGTGAATAGTAAAAAGGAATCCATATGTCATGGATTCCTTTTATATATGGGTATTAAGCTAAATCAGCTGACACGAACATATCATTATTTTGAAGGTTTTTAGAGCGTAAACTATAAGCAACGACCTTCTTTTTATGTTGCTTTACAACATCAACATGCTCTTCATGACTATAAATATAAAATGTAAAATCTTTTTTGCCACGTTTTGCATTGATAATTAAAGGCGTACCCTCATTGTGTGGCGGTGCATAATAGCGATCTAAAAATAAGCCTTCGTTAAAATCATGAATAATTTTGGATTTTTGTTCGCCTTCTAAGTTATTTCCATTGATTGTAACAGTCGCATTCTCTTCTTCAAGTTGCGGATGTGTTTCGTACTTGCTAATAATGGATTCAATAACAGTGTTAGGAAGGCTCGAAACGATAATTTTAAATGCCCCAAATACAACTAACATAACAATAAACCAAGTCGTCATAGTATATCATCCCCTTTTTCCTATTAAATAATATAACTCATATGGTAATAGTACATATGGTGAAGTTTTGTATAATTTGTGAAAAATATGCCATTTTTACGAATGAAATATTAGAAAAATCAATTTTGTTACAAAAAGTTGAAATCGAAGTATTATAAGAGAAAAAGGTTTATAATAAAAATATAACTAATAACCACATTACTAATTATAAGGAAGTGTAACTATGAGTACTGTAACAATCGTGTATGGTATTATTCTTTCCACAATTATCATTTTATTTATCGTTGGGGTTTCACGTTATATTCATAAATGGAAAGAAGGCGTTGCGAAATTAAATCACATTGAAGAAGAACTTAGTGATTTAATGTTACATCATGGTAAGTAAAAAATTTATTTTTTAACTAAATAATGTGAAGAATATCACAAAGCATGCTCTCCTTATGAAGGCATGTTTTTTTGTTATGTGAATGATAGGCACATTCATACATTTTTTCCATACGATACAGTGTGAAACTAGAAATGTTCGGAGTGGAAAAGAGGGATAAAATGAGTAGTTCAGGTTATGTTCCAGATAATAAAAATTTAAAGAAAAGTTCAGGAACTCCAAACCTTTTCTTTGATTCGAGAAAAAACATCTTTTTTAAAAGAGATGAGAAAAACGTTGCCTATGAAGTTACGTCAACGCAGTTACCAGCAATGATCGGTGGAGCGTTTGTCGATTTATTTATGACAAAAGGGCACATGCGGGAACCACATTGGCATCCGAATGCGTGGGAATTAGATGTTGTTGTATCAGGAGAAGCGATTACATCTATCTTAAATCCGGAAACGAATCAATTGCAAAATTATCATGTAAAAGCGGGGCAAACCGTCTTTATTCCAATGGGATGGTGGCATTGGATCACAGCGGTAACAGAAGAAGTACAATTACATTTGTTCTTCAATAACGATCAGTTTGAAACAGCAGAAGGATCAGACATACTTAGATTAACACCGCCAGAAGTATTTCAAGCTGCATACGGTGTAAGTGCGGAAAAGTTAGGAAAGGACCTCTCGCCAATTAAGGAGTCAGTTGTAATTGGTCCTCCTAACTCCAATCGACTAAAAGGTGCTAAAGAAAGTGGCGACTCAAATATAGTCGTTACGTTAAATGGACAAATAACATCATGTGAAATAGAGTAACTCTTTCTTTTTTAGGAAGAGTTACTCTGTTTTGTATAATTTTGTAATTAGATTCGTTATAATTATATAGTAGGGAACTTAGTAAAGGGGGGCATATTGTGAACATATTAAAGATTATAGGAATTGTTGCAGGAATTATTATAGTAGCCGCTATAGCTTTCTTTTTTATTATGAAGTACTATTTGTCAAAAGAAGATCCTAATTACGTATTACAGTACATAAAAGAGCATAAAGGTGATAAAACATGTTCATTACTAATTAGAAAAAATGGGGAAGTAGTAACATCTATAAATGAAGATGTAAAATTGCCATTAGCGAGTATGGCCAAAATTGTAATAGCAGTTGAATTTGCTAAGCAAGTGTCAGAAGGAAAAATAAGTCGGGATGAACAAATTTCATTGCAGGAGTTAGAAAAATATTACGTTAAAAACACTGATGGTGGAGCGCATCCTGACTGGTTAGAAGATGCCAAAGCGAGAGAGTTAGTGAAAAATGGACAGATCGCTTTAGAAGAAGTCGCTAAAGGGATGATTCATTATAGTTCTAATGCCAATACAACATATTTGTTAGATAAGCTTGGAATAGAAAGGGTAAATGAAAGTATAAAAGAATTAGAGCTTACTAGTCATGACAAATTCTCTTCGTATACTGCTTCACTATATATGAGAGGGTATGTAGAAAAAGAGCTTCATGAGCCAGAAAATCAATCATTAGAAATGATACGTAACATGTCAAAGGATGAGTATAATAAACATGTATTACAAATTCATGAATGGATGAAAGATGAAGAAGAATGGAAAAAACGGGATATTCCATTAAAGGTAGATATGGAATTTCAGCGAATTTGGTCAGATCGATTAGTGAGTGCAAACGCTAAAGATTATATGAGTATAATGGAAAAAATAAATAGTAGAAATTATTTTCCAAAATCAATGCAAGAAGAAATCGAGAACATTTTCAAAGGAACAGTTAAAAATAGTAAGTTCGAATATGCTGGTCAAAAAGGTGGTTCTACCGCATTCGTATTGACAAAAAGCTTGTATACTACAGATAAGAAAGGGAATAAAGTAGAAGTTGTCATTATGTTTAACGATATAGAAGATCAAGTTGCATATCAAAAGCTGAGAAATAATGTAGATTATTTTATTCGAGACATTATAACAAGTGAGGAATTCAAAAATAAATTATAATAGAATAATTTTATTATGTAAACAAGGTGTTATTAAAGATAGGTGTTGAGATGAGGTTGAATGAGTATATGCTTGAAACGTTTCCAAATTTAGAACTTAGACCACCTCTATTTTATAATGGGGATATTGGTATTCGCTTTAGATTAGGTGTGAACTATGCTTGCAATAACATTTATGAAAACTGCCCATATTTAGAAGGCGTTTATAATAGAGCGATTACTTTATTTCAGTCTTTACATGCAACAGAAGATGATATTTATATCGTAGTGGATGTAAATGACTATGCAGACGGTGAAATTTTCAAACACAAATTGAATATCTTTTCTAAGTATGTAAAAGAGAAGTCCGATTTGTTTAAGTTACAGAAAAATACAATCCCTTATATTTTTCCAGAAGACGATGAAGACGGGGTATATAAAACTCATAGATATACTTTGAAATGTAAAGTTTCAGACTTGAAATACATTCCTATGCTAAAAGCAATTTGTAATCAAGATATGGGAATAAAACCGCGTATTTTTCATAGGGTGTATTTCATAAATATTAACAAGAATACTATATTTCACGTTTATGATGATAGGGGTTGTGATGTATTAGCTACCTCTCTTAATACAATTAGAGATATTTATCATACATATAATGATTGGATATTAGAATACGACAGAAATAAAATTGATAAAGTATTTAATTGCATGTAGTCTATTTTAAATGAGGGAAATACCATAGAGGTGTTTCCCTTTTATTAATATGAAAATCAACATTCAAATTTGACAGCACTTATTATAAAGGTAAAGGGATTTGATGGTAATGTATTGAATTTGGATAGAAATAGAAAAGGGGGATGAATGAATGACGACAATATATTTTGGTCGCCATGCCCACTCTACATATACAAAAGAAGAACGGGAAAGGCCTTTATCTGAAAAAGGTTTGTTAGATACGCAGCATGTAACACGCTTATTAAAAGATAAACATATTGATGTTGTGATTTCTAGTCCGTACAAAAGGGCAATGCAAACTGTGCAAGGAATTGCGAATACATATAATTTATCAATACAACTGGAAGAAGATTTACGGGAAAGGCTATTAAGTAAAGAACCAGTACAGGATTTTAATGATGCTCTTCAGAAGGTATGGGAAGATTGGACTTTTGCATACGAAGGCGGAGAATCAAATGATGTAGCGCAAAGACGTGCTGTAATATGTATGCAAAGTATATTAAAAAAATATAAAGGTAAGAATATTGTAATAGGTACTCATGGGAATATTATGGTATTACTAATGAATTATTTTGATTCGAAATATGATTTTCAGTTTTGGAAAACCCTTCATATGCCTGACGTGTATAAATTAACTTTTGATAATAATTGTTTCAGTTCTGCTGAAAGAATACAGTCTACAGATTATCAGATAAATAATTTGTAAAAGTTTATCAAAAAAAGAGGAAAGGGAGAAGTTATTGTAGAAGTATGACTTTGTAACATAAAAAATATGTGTTAAAGGAGGCTGTTTACATGTTTGAGAAAGAGAAAGAAGGGCTTATTGAAGTTCAGAACGTATTTGAAATTGTACCAGCAGATGGAGCAATTATTGGTATGGCAACGGAAGAAGAAATGGAAATTGCTGCTGAACTAGAGCTGCAGTACTATGCCCATTCTCGTTTGTTAGAAGCAAATATTCAGTTAGACGGTTCCTCCTACAAAGAGTTACTTCAGGAGTTCCAGGAGTACGAAAGAAAATCAATGAGCTTTTGGCGAGCAATACATAAGCGTTTAGCTGTGCCATGGGCATGGGTATTACGTATTGACGTTGCGAATGGCCCTATATATGTAAGTAATGGGAATTCGTATTATGAAGAAATCGATGATGAAGAAGATTATGAATAGATAAGTAAGGAAGCAGCGTTAGTTGCTTCCTTTTTTTATTTGCAAGGAGTGAATTGCTTCAATAATAATATCTGGTCGAGTATTTTCAATTCCGTGACCAGCATGTTCGGCAAGTATATATTGGCTATTTATTGAGAGTTGTAATTGTTCATGAATCAGTTCTTGCCACATTGTTTCTAGTTGGGTTGCTTCCTCTTTTGGCATGCCATCCTCAGTCAACTGAGTAATAGAATATTGAGGGTCCCTACCAATAACGATTAAAGGTGTTTCTAATGTTTTATATAACTCTTTTATTAAGCGAGCACAATTTTTCCACGCACATAGTTCAGAAGCTGTCGCTTTATATAATAGAGGGGAGGTAGAAAATTCAATGTACTGTCTTGATTGATCAACGAGTATAGGTTTTAGTTCATTATTAAGCATGTCTATATCCATTTTGGAGTATGTATTATATTTTTGAAGCCACATATCATCCGAATCCGTTTGATCAGAAATTGGTAAATGCAGTTCATCTAATCGGTGTAAGTTCATAGAAGTAGAATCAACTAAAATAAGTGCTTGCAGCTTATCTTCATGTAACATCGCAAAATGTTGTGCACATAAGCCTCCATAGGAATGACCGATTAAAATGATAGGCTCGTGAATAGCAAGTTCATGTAGTAACATATGAAGTTCGTTTGTCGCTTGTCTTGTAGTACGCGAATAATTTCCTAGTTCACTTTTTCCGTAACCTGGGCGATGGTATGAAATGACTGTAAAATGTTGTGAAAGTTTTTCTATAATAGGGAGCCAATCATAAAATGAGCAACCCATTCCGGTCTGAATAACTACCGTTTGTTTACTACTTCCTTTTGTATATACTTCTATAGTTTGCTCCAATACCTCTACAAATTTATAAATAATAAACCCTCCTAACTAAGCTTGAAATAATTTTTGACAAGCAAAAACGATACACCAAACACCTATACCAAACAGGACAGATGTACTAAGTGAAAATGAGTTTTTTAGACCAATATAGACGATAAATAGTAGTAGTGCGGATGCAGGAAATCCATATAATACGCCTATAGCAAATTGACTTAATTCTTGTTTGTTCCCGCCTTCTAAAGAAATCCAAAATAGGCTTAGTAAACTTACAAGAGGAAGGGCAGCAATAAAGCCGCCTATCGTACTATAATGTTTAGCGACTTCAGTAATAACGCCAATAATAAGTGCAGAAACGATTACTTTAACGAGGAAATGCATATTTTGTCTCCTTCGCTAATAAAGAAAAGGCTTTTTCAATTAATTGTTGTTCTTCTTTTGATAACTGTGATTCTAATATTTTTATCTTTTCTTTATCTAGTAAAGTATGCTTTTCTAATATTTCAATGCCTTCTTTCGTTAAAGTAAGGTTTACGACCCTTTCATCTTGTTTATTTCTTTCTTTCATGATAAATCCTTTTTGAATAAGGCGCTTTACGTGTTCTGATGCTGTGTTATGAGAGAGACTAAGCTCAGTAGCGACTTTTCCAATTGTTATATCTTTCTCACGAGAAATGAGTTGTAAAATACGAATGGCTTGGTGAGAAAGGTTGTCCTCATACTCATATCGTAAGTGATAATAAATGCTCTCCCAATGTTGATTGATGTCTTTCATAATAATAAATCCCCCTATTTTTATATCGTATAGTAAGATATATTCGTGAACATAGAAATAAAATCCTTTTATTTGGATAAAAAATGTTGAAAAAGTTTATTTTTATTGAAATATAAGGTAATCTATGTGTAAAGGTATACATTTAGCAAGAGAGAGGATGATAGCTGTGAATACATTCAAATGGATGAGTCATGAACAGATGTATGTAGATGAAATACATGTTGAAAAATGTGGTCCTCTTTCAGTCGGCGTATATGGGGGAAATCAAGAGAGTGATGCATATGAACGAGGAGATGCGGTACTTGCTTGGTGGGATCCTGAATTACAATTTGAATTTGTTATGATTTTTGATACACACCACAAAACAAAAAATATTGATTATATAATAGAAGCAATTTCAGCAAGAAAAGAGAAACTAAAAGAGTTATTTTCTTACCCGATACATTTAGCTTTTCATCATACGCATATGTACTTATTAGCGTTATTTACAGATGAATTGTTTATTGAAAAATGTGATCAAGATGATGAGGAACTTGCATGCTTAATTTGTTTGCGAAAAGGCGAATTTTTATATTGGCTATCAGTTGGTGATTGCTTCGCATATTTATTCCATTCTGAAAAAACGAAGAATGGTAAAGGGCGGTTAAATAAACGGAAGAATTACGAATATATTGGTAGGAAAAATATTTTTGCTGCAAATACACCTTGCTTTACATCAGGTGTCAGAGGATTAGAAAAAGGAATGAATCACATTGTAATGGCAACGGACGGTATTTTAGAGTGTGATAAACGAAAATTTGATGATGATCAATCTTTAGTAGAAATATTGCACGACGGAAGTTGCTTACAGATTGAGCCAGTATTAACAAATGTACTGCAGTGGAAAGGTAGAGATTGTGCCACAATTATTGGATGGTCCATTGATACTGAAAATAAAAAATGCGCTAATTAATATAAAAGGAGTTCAAGGTTTTTATCCTTGAACTCCTTTTTGTTAAGCAATATGAATATGATACGTTTTCAACCATTCATTTACTTGTAGCATATATTCCATAGCACTTCTTGCTTCAAAATTGTTAATTTCTTTATTGCTTTCATCGGCAATGGCAAGTAATGTGGAATGATTAATAAGTGAGAAAATAGGATTGTTTTTATTACTGCACAAGTCGAGTGATAAATGACGGATTGTTTGTAAATAATGTGGATCTTGTGAAGTTGGATAAGCACTTTTTCTTCTATTGCGTACATCGTCAGGTAAAGCAGGTTGCAGTGCTCTACGTAAAATGCCTTTTTCAATATTATCAATGCTTTTTATATTGAAAGGAACGTTCCATAAATATTCAACTAATCTATAATCGCAAAACGGTACACGTACTTCAAAGCCTACAGCCATACTCATACGATCTTTACGATCAAGTAAGAACGGGAGAAATCTCGTTAAAAATAAATAAAACATTTGGCGTTGTTTCGCGGATTTTTTACTTTCCCCTTCAAGAGTAGGTACTTCAAGAATCGCTTCTTGGAAGCGTGTATCAATATAGTTTTCTAAGTTGCATTGGTTATTTACTTCATTTAGTAGAAGAGGGGAAGTGTTTTTCCAATTTGTTAGCCAAGGAAATTTATCGACAAATAGTAAATCCTCTTGATGAAACCAAGGGTACCCACCGAATACTTCATCAGCAGATTCGCCGGATAAAGCTACAGTTGCATCTTTTTTCATTTCGAAAAATAGTAAATATAGTGAAGTTTCCATTTCGCCAGCACTCGGTAAATCTTTTGCACGGAGAGGGACGAATAAGTGATTTGCTAATTCTTCAGCATTCACAATAATGTCATGATGAGATGTCCCTACATGTTCGGAAACACGTTTTACCCAAGGAGCGTCTAAACCAGTGCGAGCAAATGTCAGCTCGAAATCTTTTGCACTATTTACAAAGTCAACGGAATACGTATGAAGTGTTTTATTTTCCGCTGCAAACTCTTTACCCGCTAGTGCAGTAATACCGCTAGAATCTAATCCTCCTGATAACATACAAACGAGAGGAACATCGGCAATTAATTGTCTTTTTACTGTATCTTGTAAAATAGATAAAATATGTGATGATGTATCTTCAGTAGAGTCTGTATGAACTTTACTTTCTAAATTCCAATATTTCTTAACTACTTTTTTATCACGTGTAAACGTTATAGAATGTCCAGCACGTACTTCTTGAATATGTTTAAAGACGCCACATCCTGGAGTTCGAAATAATCCTAATCCAAATATTTCGTTTATGCCATCTGCATCAATTTCAGCAGGGACAGATGGATGGGCTAATAGCGCTTTTATTTCGGATCCGAAAATAATACTGTCATTTCTTTCTGTATAAAAGAGTGGCTTTACGCCTAAATGATCACGTGCTAAAAATAATTGTTGCTTTTGATCATCCCATATTGCAAAGGCAAAAATACCATTTAAATGTTGTACGCAATCTTCTTTCCATTCTAAATAAGCATGTAGTAATACTTCTGTATCTGAATGCGTTTCAAATGCATGACCACATTGTTGAAGTTGCTCTCTCAGTTCACGGAAATTATAAATTTCTCCATTATAAGTAAGAGCATACGTATAATCACCAGCACGAAATGTTTTTGGTTGTGTCCCGCCTTCTGGATCAATTACGATTAACCGACGGTGTGCAAAGGCCGCACGAGGTGAAAACCAAAATCCTTCAGCATCCGGACCGCGATGCTGGATACTATTTGCCATCTTTTCTAAAATAACATGTTCATTGGAAAGATCCTTATTCCAATTTACCCAGCCTGTAATTCCACACATACACATCTCATCTCCTAGTTTAAAATGTTGAAAAGTAGATTAATGAAATAAAGTGAAACTTTAATCAGTGGGGGGGGTTCCATCCCCCACTGATTATTAGTTGAACCAATCGGGCTTTTACGGACAGTTATCTCCCACCTAACTTCCTCGCATTCGCCCAATTTTGAGGTGGGATTTATTGCCCGTTAATGCGGAGTAAAATGTACACCAAGTTAAAGAATGACTATATAAATAGTGTACTACATGAATTAAATTGCAGACTTGAGAAAATTTTCTTGTAATACATAGTTATGTGAGACAATGGCGTAGGGAAAGTATTCCATAACATACAAAAAATAAAAAAGATGAGAGAAAATATTTTGTAAGACGTTATATAGGGTGTAAAAGCTTTTACAAAAAAATAAGGGGAATCGCTACATGAAATCAAATGAGAAAAATTTTATAAAAAGATTACAACGGCAAAAAGAAGATGCGCTAGAATTCGTTGTCGATACATATTTACCACTTATAAAAGGAATAACGCATAAAATCCTTCTTCCGGTTCAAAATGATGGATTAATAGAGGAATGTGTAAACGATATATTTCTTTCCATTTGGAATAACGCAAATAAATTTCATGGAGAGCCGAGTGACTTTAAAAAATGGATAGCGGCGATTGCGAAATTTAAAGCGATTGATTATTACCGGAAAGCGACTAGAAAAGTAGAAATTATTTCAGATGAGTTTCATATTAGTACGGAAAAGTCAGCGGAAGATGAATTAATCGTTATGGAAGATAGGGAAGAGTTATTGAAGCTTATTAATCAATTAGAACCGTTAGATCAAAAGGTGTTCATTATGAAATATCTTCTCGGTATGAAGACAGAAGAAATAGGAGATAAGTTAGGGTTAACTCGGGCAGCGATCGATAATCGTGTGTACCGTGGAAAAAAGAAACTACAACAAAATGCTACGAAAATTAGTTTTGGAGGTAGTGCAATATGAAAGACATTTATGAACTATTAAATGATATTGATATAGATGAAAAAGAAATTGAGGAAATTGAGGCTTCTGAAATTGAAAAAGAAAAAGTGAAACGTAATGTAAAACAATCGATACGTACGAAGAAAAAGATGAAAAGTTGGAAAAAAGGTGTTGCTGCTGCATCTATTTTAGTAGGGTTATCAGTTGCAACGCTTGGTATCGGGTTTCCTACATATGCCGGGGGATTGCCAATTGTAGGTGACATATTCCGATTTTTAGATAATGGTAGAACAGGGTTATATGAAAATTATAAAGCGGACGCAGAGAAGAAAACGGGGCTTCATAATAATTATCAACAATACGCCACAGTACTAAATATGACAAAAGAAAGCAATGGAATTAAGATAACGATTAATAATGCGATTTTCGATGGTAAGACAGTATCAATAAACTATTCTATAGAAAGTAACAGAGATTTAGGTAAAAATCCAAGTACGTTGGATTTTTTAACTATTAAAGGAGCAGGTGCCCAATCAGGAAGCAATGAAATTATTAAGGTCGCTGATAGGAAATATGAAGGTTTAATAAAAACAAGTAGTGATCTAGTTAGTAATAAAGGAACTACAGTGAATGTTGAATGGAGTATACAAAGTATAAACATTTTAGAAACAGAAGAAGAGATAAAAGGAGATTGGAATTTTAATATTAATCTAAAAGGAATAGAAAATAAAGAGAAATTGATTAGAGGTAGTGCAGAAAAAGACGGTGTAAAAGTTAATATGGAGAGAATGGAAATAACACCCATGTCGTTTATTCTATATTACAACCAAGAAGTAGCTCAAGAAATAAGAGGTGTATGGGATGGAGTGGATGTTGATTTAAAAGTGAGAGATGATATAGGTAATCAGTATTATGGAGAAGGAAATGGAGGCTCAGGTGAAGATCCTTATAATTTTAATTGGAGTGAAACATTCCAACAACTTAATGAGAATGCGACTAAGTTAATAATAACGCCTTACATTAATTTAAGAATTCACACTCCTGAAAATTATGGCTCGGTAACAATAGTTGGAGGAGAAGTAAAGGAGCGTTTTGTGCCTCGAAGATTGGGAGGCAATAAGGGTATTGCGTTAGATGATATTGTAATTGACTTAAAGAAATAAAAAAGAGACTGCCTAAAACCATTAGGCAGTCTTTTTTCGTTAAGAATTAGTTACGAGCAATGCATGCGGATGCTGCGTTTTATACTCATCTTTCCACGGAATGTTTAGTTGTTCCCACGATTCGCCGCTATCATTGGATTGAAACACGCCGTTGTTATTTAAAGTGTAAAATGTATGTGGTTCTGCTGGATTTGTCGCAAACATCGAAATGACTGTACCGATTGCAGATGGTAGACCTTGTTGTACTTGCTCGAAAGGAGTATCTTTCGTTTTACGATAAATATAAGATTCATAAGGAATATGTTGATGAGCGAGGTCAGCACTCGGTGCGGCAGAAACGAGAATTGTATCACAATCAGCCGGATCGATAGCCATGCTGTATAAATAATGGTGTTCAAGTCCTTCACTGCATGAGATCCAGCTGTTTCCACTGTTATAACTTTCAAGGTATGCGCGATCAGGTCCGCCCATAAAACCATCACCACATGATGCATAAAGGCGATTTGGAGCTTCAGGGTGCATAAGCAATTGATGCGCATCGATAGGAGCACCGAATTTTTTATCAATCCAAGTATGCCCTCTATCATTACTTTGAATAACAGCACCAGCTTCAATTGAAACATGGATTGTATTTGGATTGTTTGGATCAACTGTAATCCAGCGTACATGATGGGTAAAAGGTCTAGGCGGAAAAGCCCACGTATAAGAAGATAATAATGATTTCATATTTTTAAGTTCAGTCCACGTTTCACCACCATTTTCAGAACGGAATAAAGCGCTCGGTTCTGAGCCGACATAAACGACGCCATAGCCGTTAACTTGTTCATTAGGACTTATCGTAATAGAAGTTATCGAAGAGTGTAAAATACCATCTTCTTTAGGGAAATCAAAGTAACGATATGAATCTCCAATCGGTTTCCACGAATCACCGCCATCGTCACTTAGCCATAAACCTCGTCCAAATGTGCCGCAATATACACGATTCTTTTGGAATGGATCAACTGCGATACAGGTAGGTTGCATATTTTGTAAGTGATACGTTGTTTCATAGTTACCATATTGTTCTTTCACTACAACTAGTTCACGTTCCATACAGAGAAATAAACGTTTCATTTTAGTAACCTCCTTAAAAATTCTTTCATTAGTAAACAATATGAAGCTGAAAAAGAAGTAGTCTTATTTTTTGTTGAGAAAAAGGACTTATTTAAAAAGAAGCGAAGTGTGTATACAGAGGAAGCGGGCGTTTACGGGCAGTTAATACGGGATAAAGACGGGGAGTTTGTTTCATACTAATGTACAGATATTGCACTTAAAGGAGTATTGGTATGGGGCATTCACATGATCACGGTCATTCTAACAATAAAAAGGCGTTACTAATTGCTTTCGTATTAACGACAAGTTTTATGATTGCTGAGGTGATTGGGGGATTTGTAACAAATAGTTTAGCACTACTATCTGATGCGGGGCATATGTTAAGTGATGCAGTATCCTTAGCATTAAGTTTACTTGCGTTCAAGCTCGGAGAAAAAACAGCAACAGCTGCGAAAACATACGGGTATAAGCGAGTCGAAATGTTAGCGGCATTATGTAACGGTGTCGTTCTTATTGTCATTTCAGTATACATTTTTATTGAAGCAATTCGCCGTTTTAAAGAACCAGTTGAGATTGCTAGTAATGGGATGCTCATTATTGCTGTACTTGGTCTGCTTATTAATATTTTATCAGCTTGGATATTAATGAGAGGCGGAGATGTGAAGGGTAACTTGAATTTAAGAAGTGCTTTCCTACACGTATTAGGCGATCTATTAGGATCAGTCGGAGCGATTATTGCAGCGCTATGTATTAAATTTTTCGGATGGACTGTTGCTGATGCGATTGCTAGTATTCTTGTGTCTATTTTAGTCATTATTAGTGGATGGCGTGTAACACGTGATACCGTCCATATATTAATGGAAGGTGCACCCCAGCACATAAATGTTGAAGAGGTAAAAAGTACATTATTAAATATTACGGTTGTAAAAGAAGTTCATGATTTGCACATATGGTCTGTCACATCTGATTTTCAAGTATTAACTTGCCATTTGATTATTAAAGGTGATGAAACGCAAAATGTATTAAAAGAGGCTACGGATGTATTAAAGGAGAAGTTTCATGTAGAACATGTCACTATTCAAGTAGAAATAGATGGTGAATTTAATCATATTGAGACAACTTGCAAAGTATGAAAGAAAAAGGATAAGAAAATGTGTCATAACATTTTTCGCACGGCATACATATATATAATGTGGCCACAAATACTTTGTAAGGTAAATATTTCATGAAATTACTTTACTTATAAAGAGTCATCTTTTATAATCAAAAATGATAATTGATAAAGATTATCATTTTCAATGATTGTAGAAAGGAGTTTTTTAAAAGATGAGTAGTCAACTCCGTTTTGCTGTTGAAAATCGTAAGAGGCATTTAATTGATGAGTTAATTGGAGCAGGTGTGTTTAAAATTCGCGACCGACAATTATACGAGCTGTCTTTAGAGGAATTGGAAAAAGAGTACGAAGATATGGAAGAATATGCAGATATTCAGGCATAACTATATAGATTAGTAAAAGGTGAGCTGGTTACGATTTTGTGTAACCAGCTCTATTATTATTTCGTAGAAATTATTTTTGATATTTCTTTCATTGGACGGAGCCAGTTTTGAGACATCAGTTGTTCCATTTGTTTTTCGTCCTGCTTTTGCAATGCTTGAATGATAGAGTGATGTTCTTCAATAGATTGACTTGCTGGAACAAAGTTTTGGAAAAACAAATATTCAAGGCGTAAAACGTGAAGTTGCATATTTTCTAGAAAGGGTTCAATATATTGGTTTTTAGCAATAGAAGAAATTGTATTGTGAAATTGTATATCTAGTTTTAAAGCTTGTTTTGCGTTTTTCTTCTCTATAGAGCGCTGAAAATCAGCGTTTATTTCAGAAAGTAGTTTCAGATCAGCGTCTGTAATGTTTTGAAGTGCTTGCTTTCCTATAATAGAGTGAAGACCAGCCATCGTTTCATAAATGATAGGAATGTCGTCTAACTTAATAGGAGCAATTTTTGTTTTTTGCCCAGGTACCATTTCCACTAATCCAGAAAGCTCTAATATTTGAAGTGCTTCTCTTACAGGTGTTCTGCTTACTCCTAGTGCTTCAGCCAATTCCCCATCATTAATTTTTTCATCAGGCTGCAGTACACCTTCAATAATCCAATCTTGTAGTTGATTTAAAACGAGTGATTTTGCCGAAACTCTTCCTTGTTTTTTATAATTTTGAGGGATAGGCATAGTGAATTCAATCCTTTCATTGTATATTTTCTTTTTTCTCATGAACAAACTTTAATTCCTGTTTCCCTTCATCCGGTTTTTGGCTTAAGATGAGCACCATTACAATGACACAAAAAGCCCCTAATAACTGAAAAGATTGAAAGGGTACGTGTAATATAAGTACAGAAGAAATAATAGCTGCGAGTGGTTCAGTACAACCGAATAATGTCGTTTCTTTCGGAGTCAGGTATCGTATGCTGTCTAAGTATAAATAAAATGCAATCAGTGTTCCGAAAATGACGACAAATGTGATGAGCGGTAGGGTACTTAGTTTTACATATTTCATAGTCGATAATAAAATGAATTCGTTTGTAGAAATAAAGTGTAGAATCGTAACGCCAATACCCCCAATAATCATGCCCCATCCAACGATGACAGAGGAAGACCATCTTTCTAGTAATCCCTTTGAATATAAACTATAAAAAGCAAGAGATAATCCAGATAAAATACCCCAAATAATAGCCGGTGTAGAAACAGCCAAGTTATGAACAGACCCATTTGTTAGTAAGAGAAAAGTGCCTACTAATGAAAGGGTAATGGAAATGAAATCAATTTTTGATGGCCGAACGTTCCACTTGAAAAGTAAGTATACAGTAATAAATATAGGAGCTAAATATTGTAATAATGTTGCGACGGCAGCATTCCCTTCTTTAATAGAAGCGAAGTACGTGTACTGTACAGCAAGCATACCGAATAGGCCAAACAATATCATTTTAGTAGCATCAGATCTTTGTTTCCATATGCAGAATATTTCTTTTTTTCTCTTTCCGAATGATGAAATAAGGAGCAAGATAACGCCAGATATAAGCAATCGAATTGTAACTAACCATTCAGTAGAAACATTTTCATATTGAAAAAGTTGTTGTGCAGCTGTTCCGGACAATCCCCATAAACAAGCACCAATTACAACCATTATGATTCCTTTTAAACGATTTGGATCCATATAGTTTTCATTCTCCTTTTCTACAAATTCGTTTCGGATACAATATGCAATATATCACGAAATGAATAAAAAATAAACTGAAATTTCTGTGTTAGAAGGTAGGAATTTTAGTAGTTCCAGTTATGTTTACGATACAAGTGAGGAGGTGAAATAAAGCGAGATAAAATTATAAAAATAAATCATAATCAAGAGGATAAAAAAATAAAGATAAGAGTAATTTGGTTTGTTAAAAATATGTGTAGAAGGAGAAATGTGATGAGCTGGGTTACTCATAAACCAACATTTGAATTTGATCAATACAATCCATATATTCGTATGAATTCTGCTTGGGTGGGACATTTAAACTTCGCTTATGATTTAGTAAGATTTGAAAAGCCAGAAATATTAGTTGAGTTAGGTACACATTTAGGAGCTTCTTTTTTCAGTTTTTGCCAAGGGGTAAAAGATGAAGGATTATCTACAAAATGCTTTGCTGTAGATACTTGGGCAGGAGATGAGCACACAGGTCCATATGGAGAAGGTGTTTTTCAAATAGTGAGTAAATTCGTGAGCACGAGTTATCCTCAAATAGGGAATTTAATTCGGTCTACTTTTGATGAGGCCGTGGATCAGTTTCAAGATGGAACGATAAATTTGTTGCATATTGATGGCTATCATACGTATGAAGCAGTTTCTCATGACTATAAAACATGGCTACCGAAACTTGCGAATAACGGTATTGTGTTATTTCATGATATTGAGGTGAAAGATCGAAACTTCGGTGTGTATAAATTTTGGGATGAGGTCAAGGCGAAGTACCCTCATTTTCAGTTTGAGCATTCCTATGGGCTCGGAGTGTTATTTCCGAAAGGCTGTAGCAATCAGTTTGTGGAAATACTTAAAAATAAAGAAGAAATACAAAATATGTATAAATAAAAGTAGAGCATGCATCATTTTAATGATGTGTGCTTTTTTGTGGAGAAAAATGGTATTCCTTAAAAGGGGAGGATAATAGTAAAAAGTTTTGTTGTGGCAAATATTAAAAAAGTTATTTTTGGATTGTTCTATATAAAAATGTAACATTTTTTATATTTTCCATTGCGAAAAGTAACATCTACTTTTACAATAGAAAAGGTGTTATATTATACTGGAAAAATAAATCGAAATAATATGAAAATTTTGTTTTGTCTTCGCTAATTGTATATTACATACATGTAAGACGACATACGTCATGTTATCGACTTGTAAGGAGAGAAAAAAATGAAAAGTGTAAGATTACCATCGATGCTAGAAATCATAGTTCTTTTATTACTATTTCTTGCTGTTGTCTTTTCCTTCCAAACGATTTTTGATCTCCCAATTCAATTAGCGCTATTTATTTCATGGTTTTTAGTAATTGCGCTTGGATTAAGATTAGGATTTCGTTATCAAGAATTGCAAGATGCAATTACGAAAGGGATTTCTAACGGATTAGAAGCAATACTGATTTTAGTTGCGGTAGGTGCTTTAATTGGAACTTGGATTGCTGGTGGCGTAGTACCAACATTAATCTATTATGGATTAGAGTTTATTCACCCTAGCATATTCCTATTAGCAACATTAATTATTTGTTCAATTACTTCTATCGCAACAGGAACATCATGGGGAACAGTAGGAACAGCAGGTATTGCTATGATGGCGATTGGTGAAGGACTTGGCTTACCACTTCCGCTTGTTGCTGGTGCAGTTCTTTCAGGAGCTTATTTCGGCGATAAATTATCACCACTTTCTGATAGTACAGTTCTTGCAGCGTCTATGGCAAAAGTAGACGTTATTGCTCACGTTCGAGCTATGCTCGTATTAGATGTTCCGGCTTATATTATTACTAGCATTATGTTTACTGTAGCTGGTTGGATGTATGGCGGCGATAATGTAGATTTGAATCGAGTAGAGTTTTTAAAAGAAGCTTTATTAAAGGAATTTGATATTAAAATATGGATGCTTGTTCCGGCGGTCGTTGTTATCGCTCTATTAGCGATGAAGAAACCGTCTATGCCAACAATTGCAATGGGAGCTTTAATTGGTGCAATTTGGGCAACTCTTTTCCAAGGAATGAACTTTGGAGAGGCGATTGGAACAGCGTATAATGGATTCTCAATTCAATCTGGTGTTGAATTTGTTGACAAGTTATTAAACCGTGGTGGAATTAACGGTATGCTTGGCTCAGTAGCCGTTATTATTTTCGGTTTAGGATTTGGTGGATTACTTGAAAAACTAGGAGTTTTAAAAGTAATCGTATCTAAATTTGAGAAGAAATTAAATTCTGCAGGTAATGTAACATTGTCTACATTAATCGTAGCATTCTTAGCGAATATATTTGGTTGTGCGATGTACGTATCACTAATTTTAACACCGAAAATTATGGAAGATAGCTATGATAAATTAAAAATAGACCGACGTGTATTAGCGCGTAACTCAGAAGTAGGTGGAACGTTAACTTCTGGTATGGTTCCGTGGTCGGATAATGGTATTTTTATGGCTGGTATTTTAGGTGTAGCAACGTTCTCATACGTTCCGTTTATGTGGTTAAGCTTTGTTTCATTAATTTTAGCAGTTATTTACGGATACACAGGCAAGTTCATTTGGTATGTAGATGACGTTGAAAAAGGAAAGCAAGCATCATAAAAAAATACCTTCTGCGATGGCAGGAGGTATTTTTTTTATATATACGAGTGAGAATTCTTATCATTTGGGTGAGATTCTGTTAAAATGAGAAATGTAGGTATTTTATTTTCAAGGGGATGAAAAAATGGAGTACAGAATTGAAAGAGATACAATAGGAGAAATAAAAGTTCCAGCTGATAAATTATGGGCAGCACAAACGCAACGTAGTAAAGAAAACTTCCCAATTGGAACAGAGCAAATGCCGCTTGAAATTGTAAAAGCATTTGCCATTTTAAAGAAAAGTGCAGCACTTAGTAATCAAAAATTAGGAAAGCTATCAGAAGAAAAAGCAGAAGCAATTGTGGCAGCAGCTGACGAAGTGATTGCAGGGAAATGGAATGAACATTTTCCACTTGTCGTATGGCAAACTGGTAGCGGTACACAGTCAAACATGAATGTGAATGAAGTAATTGCAAATCGAGGGAATCAAATTTTGAAAGAGAAGGAATCTGACGTACATATTCATCCGAATGATGATGTGAACATGTCTCAAAGTTCAAATGATACATTCCCAACGGCGCTTCATGTAGCATGTGTAATTGCAGTGGAAAATCACGTATTACCAGCAATTACGAAATTAAAAGAAACGCTAGCAGAAAAAGTAACTGCATTTGAACATATTATAAAAATTGGTCGTACACACTTACAAGATGCAACACCGTTAACATTAGGGCAAGAAATTAGCGGATGGCACCGTATGCTTGAAAAAACAGAGCGTATGATTGCAGAGAGCAATACATATATGAAAGAGCTTGCAATTGGTGGTACTGCAGTTGGAACAGGTATTAATGCTCATCCTAAGTTTGGGGAGATGGTGTCAGAGGAAATTAGCCAATTTACAGGTAAGCAATTTATTACTGCACCAAATAAGTTCCACGCATTAACAAGTCATGATGAAGTTGTATATACGCATGGTGCATTAAAAGCATTAGCAGCTGATTTAATGAAAATCGCTAACGATGTGCGCTGGCTTGCAAGTGGTCCGCGTAGTGGTCTAGGAGAAATTATTATTCCGGCAAATGAGCCAGGAAGTTCTATTATGCCAGGTAAAGTAAATCCAACGCAAAGTGAAGCGTTAACGATGGTTGTAGCGCAAGTAATGGGAAATGACGCAACAATCGGATTTGCAGCGAGCCAAGGTAATTTTGAATTAAATGTATTTAAACCTGTTATTGCATATAACTTCTTACAATCTGCTCATCTATTAGCGGATGCAATTGTTTCATTTAATGATAATTGTGCAGTTGGTATTGAAGCAGATGAAGAAGTAATTAAAGAGAATGTGAATCGTTCATTAATGCTTGTTACAGCATTAAACCCGCATATCGGATATGAAAATGCAGCGAAAATTGCGAAGCATGCTCATAAAGAAGGGTTAACGTTAAAAGAAGCAGCACTGCAATCTGGACTACTAACAGAAGAACAATTTAATGAAATTGTCGATCCGAAAAAAATGATTGCTCCGAAAGAGTAATAAAAAAGCCAAGATTCTGAACTGCACCCCAATTGTTAGACACAGTCTAACAATTGGAGGTGCAGTTTTTTGTATGACAAAATTTACGAAGG